>WQRV01000067.1 GCA_009786575.1 Chitinispirillia bacterium
CGGGCGAAATCCACTACTGCGCCGAGATGTACACGCGCATGTCGAACCGCTACCTCGGCAGTACGCGCAACCGCTACTGCAACTGGCAGTTCTTCGAGTACATCATCCATCAAATGGGCGTTAAAGCCGTAAACGACCTCTGGCTCCCGCCCGGTTCCAATATTTCCAACCACGACCCCATGTCGGAGCTCATGCGCCGCAATAGCCTTAGCCAAAGCGAGTTTAACGACATATTCGGGGACTTCGCGATGAAGTCGGTGATTTGGGACATTAACCAAAGCTCCAAGCACCCTGTTGCTGCCTACGCCGGCCGCGGGTCCGCCCAATTCCGCGCCGCGTTCAACAAGAACCTCAATCCCAACGAGATGCTGAAGCGCCCGAGGTACACGTACTTGGAGTCGCTCGACAGCACCGATGGCGAGAACGGGCGCTTCGTGTCTCCGTTTGCCGTGTCCCCGCAGCGGTACGCGTACAACATAGTGCGCCTCTATCCCGACCAGCCCGCAGGCGTTGTAACGGTGCGCTTTCGGGGCGATGTGCAGACTAAGAACAACATCCCCAATTACGCAAAAAGCCTCAACCTCGAACCTGTCGCCGCAAACTTGCCAGACAATCCGGGCAGCGACTGGCGCTACGGCCTCGTAGCTGTTACGGGCGATGCCGCGTCTGCAACCGGCACGGTAACGGCGCGGTACAGCGATCTCATGAGGGCGTCGGACGGCAGCCCCAATGTCTCCATCGATATGAAAAGCGGGGAGGCGCAGCTCTATCTGGTCGTTGCGGCAACCCCTACGGTTCATCACCGCATAAGCTGGGACCAGTTCGACTATACGATATACAGGTTCCCGTACATGGTAGAGGTGAGCGGGGCGAAGCCGGAGGGGTTTCAGGCGCCGTCCAACCCCGCGGGCGGTTTTCACGCTAACGGCGGCGGCTTTGTGCAGACCGGCGCGACTGTTGCCGCCACGGCCTATGTTGGCAAAAACGCGCGGGTACTCGGAACCGCGCGGGTGGAGGGCAGCGCCCGCGTAGAGGGGCGCGCGGTCGTAAAGGGGAACGCGCGGGTCAGCGGCAGCGCGGTAGTTAAGGACTACGCGATGGTGGCCGGCGGGACGGTGGGCGACAGGGCGGTCGTAGCCGATGGGGCGAACATCTACAACGCCCAGATCACCGGCGACGCGCGTGTAGACGGCGCACCGAACATCAACAACTCCAACGCGAGGGTATCCGGCAACGCGCGTGTGGGCGGGACGTGCTGGATTGACGCCGCGATAAACATCTCCGGCACAGCGCAGCTTCTTGGCGACGGCGAGGTGTACGATGTTACGGCGACGAGCGGCGTCTACTACGGGCTCGTTGACGCCGGCATGATAGGCCAGGTCCAGTTCGGCGGCAACCGAACGCAGCCGCCGGTAGAGGCCACAAAGCCCCGGTCGATGCAGTGGTACGAACCGGCCACAACAAGCGTCCGCCAGTCTGTGACGGCGTTATCCCTCAAAGCAAACTCTTTCAGGATGACCAACCGCGGCGTGTTTACGTATAATCTTGGCAATGGCGCCGATAACGCGAGATTGAAGATGTTCGACGTGCGCGGCAGGTTAGTGAAGACGGTTTTGCTTACGGGGGTGTCGGGGACGGTTGACACGGGGGTATTTGCGTCCCGGATGCTGTTCTGGCGGGTTGAGGGGGCCGGCGGCAGGGTCATCGGCAAGGCCGGCAGCGGCGCGGTGGTCAGGTAATATTTTGAGGATGATTTTGTGTGATGCGGATGATTTTGTGCGGCAATAACCGTAGGGGCGCGATTTATCGCGCCCGCGCGTGATCGTGATAACGAAAATATTTAATCGCAGTATTTCTAACGGAGGATTGATAATGAAATTGACGCCGGCCGTATTTGTATTTTTGCTGACGTCGTTTGCCGTCGGCCAGACGAAATTGGGCAACGTCTTCAACCTCTGTTCCAACGCGGACCCGAACTATACCGACGCGAAAGGGTGGACGGTCCTCCACCAGTCCGACCGGTTTGTAATCCGCACGAACCCGGGCGAAAACGCGGGCCTCAGCGCGTCGCAGGTTACAAACATTCTCGACCGCCTTGAGATGTCGTACGACAGCTTAGTAGGCGGTTTCAAATTTTCGAACGCCCACGAGAATCCGGCTACGAATACGGCGAAGTGCAAAATGGACATCATAATATCGCGCCCGTCAGGCAGTATAGACTGGGCTGACGGCGGCGGTACGCTCTACGGCGGCACCACAGGCTCCGGCAGCTCCAAAAGGCCCATTATGTGGCTTCCGCCCAGCGCCTCTACGAGCACCGCGGTTACCCACGAGCTCACGCACGGTTTGCAGCAGATGTCAGGCGGGTTTCAGGCAGATAACCCCTACGGCAACTTCGTGGGGTGGATACACGAATCGCACGCCAACTTCATGACCAATCAGGTATTCAACAGCGTAGACGGCGCTACCGAGGTTTACACGCGGCAGGCGCACCTCCACATGGGCTACGCGCACACGCGCTACAACAACTGGCTGTTTTTGGAATATTTTATGGACACGAAGGGGATGGATTTTATAAACTACGTGTGGGCCAACGCTTACCGCCCAAACGACAGCAACCGCAACTCCGCCGACCCGTTCAGCGAGATAATCCGCGTTCATAAGATGAGCAGCGTTGAGTTCGGCGACATGATAGGCGATTTCGGCATGAAGAACGTGATATACGACTACAGGCGCAAGGCGCAGTTCCGCAGCGCCTACAACGCAAGCGGCGTCGCCGAGCGGCATCGCCGGCACAGGTTTACTTATCTGGAAGCGCTCGACAGCACAGGCGGCGCAAACGGGCGCTTCGTTGTCCCGTTCGCATTCGCCCCGCAGCGGTACGCCTACAACATCATCCGCCTCTACCCCGACGGATCCGGCAGCGTGAGGGTGCGGTTCAGGGGCGATGTGCAGACGAAGAACAATATCCAGAACTATACAAAGAAAGCCGGCTACGAGCCTCACGCCAACTTTCTGTTAGACAATCCCGGCAGCGACTGGCGGTACGGCCTTGTCGCGGTAACGGGCGACGCCGCGTCGTCGTCGGCGGGCGTGACGGCGCGGTACAGCGGCCTCAAGCGAGCGTCCGACGGAAATCCTGATTTGGAGATGGCAATGGAGGCAGGGGAGGCCCAGATGTACTTGGTGGTAGCCGCGACGCCCGCCGCAGACCATAAGATCAAGTGGGATCAGTACTACTATACCATATACAGGTTCCCGTACATGGTGGAGATTTCCGGCGCGAAGCCCGAGGGGTTCCAGCCGCTGTCAAACCCGGCCGGCGGGCCGCACGCTAACGGCGGCGGGTTCATGGCCTCGTCGGCGACGGTGGCCGCGTCCGCCTACGTTGGGCCGAACGCGCGGGTCACGGGCGGTACGGTGAGCGGCAATGCCCGCATAGAGGGCCGCGCGGTCGTGCGGGGCGGCACGGTAAGCGGCGACGCCGTCGTAAAGGACTACGCCCTCATAGCCGGCGGCACGGTTACGGGCTCGGCGGTCGTCTCCGACGGCGCGGTGGTGTGGGACGGGCAGGTCTCCGAGAACGCCAGAGTCCACGGGTCGTCGTTCGTCTACGGCTCCGGCACCAGGGTATCGGGGAACGCGCAGGTGGGCGGGACATCGTGGCACTCCGAGGGCGTGCTCTCCGGCACAGCGCAGATGCTCGGCGACGGCAGGGGTGCGCTCACCGCCTCAAGCGGGATATTCTTCTCCAACGCCGACAGGAGCGCCGCCGACCCCGAAGCCGCAAACCGTACCGCCGTGCCGGCGGAGGTAACCGCGCCGAGGTCAATGAAGTGGTACGGCGACGAGACGGCGCCTGTCGCCCAAAAGACGCCCGTCATCGCGAAGGGCGCCGCCCCCAAATTCAGATTCGACAACAGTGGGATATTCCGGTACGACCTTGGCGGCGCGGTGTCCGGCAGTCTGAGAATCTTCGACGCCCGCGGGCGGTTAGTGAGGGCCATACCCCTAAGCGGCGCCCAAAAGTCGGTCAGCGCCAACATCAACGCCGCCTCCCAGATGCTCCTGTGGAAGGTAGACGTGGGCGGGAAAGTGGTCGGGCAGGGCAGGGTCAGCCGTTCGCCGTATTTACCGCGAATTATCCCCACACACCCATGACAATATATTATATTATGGAGAATCAACCGATAAATCCCTCCAACCCGACACGGCGGGGGCGGCCCGTAACCGCCCGCTGCTATGAAAGGCGGATACCAGTATGACCGCAAGAAGAATCGCCCTGCTGATGGCTGTCTCGGCAGTCGTTTTCGCGTCTTTTGCCCAGATTCCAAGCGAGATACTCGTAGACCAGTTCGGCTACCGCGAGGATGCCAAAAAGGTCGCGGTCGGCCGCCTTTACGTGCCCGCCGGCCAGGGTGTGCCCGGTGTCGTTCCCGGACCGTTTCAGGTGATTGACGAATCGACCGGGGCAATGGTCTTTGAGGGCAGCGCGGAATTGTTTAACAACGGGCAGGCCGATGCCGCGTCCGGCGACAGGATATGGCACTTCGATTTTTCAAGCGTGAAAGTGCCCGGGCGCTACCATATAACAGGCACTCAAGCGGCCGCCGGCCTCCGCTCGCACAACTTCACCATCGGCGACGGCGTCTACAACAACGTCCTCAAGGCCGCCGTCAAAACATTTTACTACCAGCGCGCCGGGATAGAAAAAACAGCCCAATACGCCGGTGCGGAGTGGGCCGACGGCGTGTGCTTCGAGCAGGACAAGCGCACCCGCAGCTTTTTCGCCAAGAACGACGCCGCGACCGAGCGCGACCTCAGCGGCGGGTGGTTCGACGCGGGGGACTACAACAAGTACACCAAGTGGCACGCCGACTACATCTCCGAGATGTTATTGATGTATGAGGAAAATCCCGCGGCGTTTACCGACGACTTTGGCATCCCAGAGTCCGGTAACGGCGTCCCCGATATTTTGGACGAGGTGAAGTTCGGGCTTGATTGGCTGTTTAAGATGCAGAATACCGACGGGTCGATGCTGAGCGTGCAGGGGTTGGGCAGCGCCTCGCCGCCGTCGGGCGTTACCGAGCCGAGCTACTATGGCCCGGCCAACGCGACCGCCGCGTTCGGGTCGGTCAAGGCTTTTGCCATCGCCGCGCGGGTATTCGGCGAGCGCGGGGATGATGCCTACGCGGCGAGCCTCAAGACCGCCGCCCTCAAGGCGTGGGGGTGGGGGGTTGCCAATCCTGATTCCGTGTTCAATAATAACCAGTCGTCGAACAACTCATCCGGCCTTGCCGCGGGTAATCAGGAGGAGAGTTCCACCTGGGGGCGTGCCGAGAATGTGGCCGCCGCGGCGTGGTATCTTTTTGAACTGACGGGGGACGAAACGCTCTTGCCGTATGTGGAGGATAACTTCTACAAACTGCCGATGTTCGAGTGGGGCATTGTATGGGGCGGCTCTTTTATGGATCACTACAGGCACTCGGCGCACCTGCTTTACATGAGGTATCTGGGAAATTCCGCCGGACGCGCCACGCTCAAGGACACGCTGCGAACCGCGATGCGCGCGGCTTTCGCGAAACCGGAAGACTTTGGCGGGGCGTACGCGTCAGACGGCTACCGCGCGTTTATCAAAGACTACAACTGGGGCTCAAACAAGGCCAAGGGCGACTACGGGATGACATTCTATAAATGGAGCGAGGTAGACCCGTCAGTTGACAAAGAGGAGTTTAGGGCGCGCGCCGAGGGGTACCTGCACTACATCCACGGCGTCAACCCGCACAATATGGTCTTTCTTACGAATATGGAACGCTACGGCGCGACGCGCAGTCAGCGGGAGTTTTACCACTCGTGGTTTAAAGCGGGCAGCGCGACGTGGGGTACAGTTACAGATTCTACCCCCGGCCCGGCCCCCGGATTTCTGCCCGGCGGGCCCAACTCCAGATACAAGTGGGACGGCTGCTGCCCATCCGGCTGCGGCTCGGCGGCCAACAACGCGAGGTGCTTTCTGGTTAGTATTCCCGACAGCGCAACCACGCCCCCGGCCAAGATGTACATAGAGTCCGGCATCGACTGGCCGATTAACACATGGGAAATCACCGAGAACAGCAACGGCTACCAGCTCGCCTACATCCGCCTGCTCTCAAAATTTGTGGACTGGAGCGCCCCGCCGGTATCCGTGCGGCAGCCCGGCAAAACATCGGTATCAAAAACATCCGGCGCCGTCAAATACAAGGTGCTGCGCCGGGGGATAGAGCTGCAGGTGAAGGATAAGGCCGACGTAAGGATATTCGCGATGAACGGGAAGATGGTGGGCAAACGCAGCTTCACATCCGGCACGCACACAATATCCATGTTAAAATTGCCTAAGGGGATGTATATCGTAAGGATGGCGGCAGACGGGAAGACGAAAGATTTGCGGATGCCGCTGGCGTGGTAATCACGGGCGGCGCGGGCCGCCCATCAACTTATATAGATAAAGGAAGAGTTAAAGTGGCAGAGAACGGGCTGGTCGAAACAGCAAGCGAGATCAACGAGCAGATGCAGGTACGCTTGGATAAAATCCCTCAGATAAGGGATGCGGGGTTTCACCCATACGCCGAGCGGTTTGAGAGGACCCACACCATCGCCGAAGCCGCAAAGCTCGACGACGGTGCGGCAAATGTTAAAGTTGCCGGACGGGTTGTGTCAATCCGGTATTTCGGCAAACTCGCGTTCGGGCATATCTACGACATCGGCGGGAAATTGCAATTCGCCTTGCAGAAGAATGAGCTGGGGGAGGTTTTCAGCAAGTTCAAGAACTTGGTTGACATAGGGGATTTTGTGGGAGTCGAGGGGGAGATGATTACCACAAAGACAGGGGAGAAGACGATCAACGTAAAGTCGTTCACGTTTTTGACGAAGACGCTGCGTCCGCTGCCTGAGAAGTTTCATGGGATGACCGACCCGGAGTTGTGTTTGCGCCGGCGTTATTTGGATATGATAATGTCTGAGGAGTCGCGGGAGCGGTTTAAGGACAGGGTTAAGATTATCCGTACCATCCGTAATTTTTTAGATGACAACGGGTTTACGGAGATTGATACGCCGGTTCTGACGAACAAGGCTACTGGCGCGCTTGCGCGTCCTTTCGTTACGCATAATAACGCGCTTGACATTGATGTGTTTTTGAGGATCGCGCCGGAGACGTATCTCAAGCGGGCTATTGCCGGTGGGTTTGACCGGGTGTATGAGTTCGCGCGGTCGTTTCGGAATGAGGGCGTAGACGCCTCGCACTTGCCGGATTTCACGCTGCTTGAGTATTACGCCGCCTATTGGAATTATGAGGATAACATGGCGTTTACGGAAAAGCTGATGAAGCATTTGCTGATGACGGTCAAGGGTGGGTTAAAGTTGACGTATGACAATACTGATATTGATTTCGGCGGGGATTGGCCGCGAATATCTTTCCGGGATTTGATATTGAGGGACTGCGGGATTGATATCGACAAGTTTTCTACCAAGGAAGATTTGCAGAAGGAGCTTGACAGGCAGGGAATCAAGTTTGAGACGGATGTCAATGTGGCCAAGGCCGGACGGGGCACGCTTATTGATTTGCTGTACAAAAAGGTGTCGCGGCCCGCGCTGATAAATCCGATATTCATTACGCACCACCCGCTGGACCTGTCGCCGCTTGCCCGCAGCAATGACGGTAATCCTTTGGTTGTGGACAGGTTCCAGCTTGTCGTCAACGGGTGGGAAGTGGTCAACGCTTATTCGGAGCTGGTTGACCCTGTCGATCAGGCCGCGCGTTTCCGCCAGCAGGCGCAGGCGCGGGCGCACGGCGATACGGAGACTATGGATATCGATAACGATTTCCTGCTCTGCATGGAGTACGGCATGCCGCCGATATCCGGCTGGGGCATGGGCATAGACCGCATCATCGCGCTCATTACCAACGCGGCTACGCTACGGGATGTTGTGCTGTTCCCGCTTTTGAGGCCGGAAGGGCACTGATGTTTTTGTATTGACGTTTAGTGTTTGTAAAGGTGTTAGTATCAATATTTATTGCAGGAAAGGAGACGTGTGCTATGGGCGTATCTTCAAATAACTCTCGAATAGGCCGCGTTGCGCTGCCGCTCTTATGTGCGCTGGCGGTACTCATTCTGGCGGTGTGCGGCGGCGATGTTGTTAATAATGGCGGCGGTGGCGGCAGTAGTGTCATAGACGACAGGCTTATCCTCGGCGCGGGTGAAGGGTGGGCGTACTGTGTCGCCGAAATTAAACAGTGCACCGTGTATGTCTTTAAGACAAACGGCGCTTTCGCGGCATCAACCGAAAGACGGTCCGGCGATACGGTTACCGTGCTGGACTCAACATCCGGTACGTGGTCTGTAAACGGAAATGAGTTGACTTTGGATTTCAAAAGCGGCACAGCGGAGAAGTTTACTTACGTTGTGAGGAGCGACGGCAGCCAGTTGACGCTGATTGACCCCGACGGCGCGGCGCGTATCTACGTTAAAACAAGCGGTATCGAAACCGGCAAAGATGAAGAGCCCGTCACGCAGTTCACGGTGACCTTTGACGTAAACGGCGGTACTCCGTCAACTATTTTGCCAATAGAAGTAGATAGCGGCACCGCGCCGGGGGCGAAGTTTCCCGCAAGCCCGACAAGATGGGGCTATGCGTTCTTAGGATGGCTTGACCCGCAGATGGTGCGCTACGACAGCGCTAAGGTGATCATCCGCGATGTGAATTTGAAAGCCGCGTGGGTAGAAGAACCGCCTCCGCCGCCGGATGAACTGCCGCAGACCATCAGCGTCCCGGTGACGCTATACGACTTCCGCTCCAACAGGTCGAACCCCGAGTTCGAGCAGCCGCACACCGGCGGGCGGCGCACTGGTATGGTAGATTCGCTGCTCGATGCACAGAACAAGCCGCAGGTGGGGCGGACCCCGTACCGCAACTACGGCATCGCCCACTGGTTCCGCGACTGGAATACCTACACGGGCTCCGGCAACAGCTTCTTCGGCAAGGGGAGCAACTACGCACCCAGCTACACCCCAACGCCAGGCATCCGGCAGCGCTGCGGCAACGGTACCGGCGGGACAGCCAATTGCAACGAGTGGACCGCCAACGTCATGTATAACGGCAACGTCAATGTCGGGCACGACACGTCGTTCAAGAATATAGTATTTCAGGAAGAACTGGTGTTCAACCTCACAAATGCCGCTATCGGCATGTACGAGTTCTCCCGACGCGGCACCAGCCAGTTTTTCCCGCTAAATAACCGCGGCTTCGGCAACGAGTGGCGCTCATCTACCGACAACGGGGTGGCCTCCAACAACTATGCCTTTACCATGGAGCTCACGTTCGACTTCAGGGTTGACACCAGTATGGTGTTTAATTTTGCGGGGGACGATGACGTGTGGATATTCATCGACAAGCGTCTGGTATTGGATCTCGGAGGCATCCACGAAGAGGTCACTGGCAATTTTACTCTGAGCAGTTTCTCCTGGCTCACCCCCGGGCAGCAGGCCACTCTGCGCATATTCTACGCCGAGCGCCACTCGGACGACTCCAATATCAGTATACAAACTAACATTATTTCGCGGCCCGCTGCCACCACAGGCGGGTCATTGAAAGGCCGAATGTAACAGCATGAACGGAAAAATGGAATCATTCGTAGCGCTTAGGTACCTGCGCGGAAAGCGCAAAACCATAGGCTTCGTATCGTGGATTACCTACATCTCCGCCGCCGGCGTGTGCCTCGGCTCGTTCGTCCTCATCGTAGCGCTCTCGATCGCCAACGGCTTCGAAAAAGAGGTGCGCGACCGGATCGTAGGCACGCTCGCGCACGCCAAGGTCTGCCGGTTTCACACGCGCGAGCTGTACGGCTACGAAGAGCTGCGCCAAAAAATAATGGAGCACCCGCAGGTAATCGGAGCGTCCCCGTTTATCACCGGCAAGGGCGGCATCGAGTACCAGAACCGCCAGGAGGGTGTGCTGATCCACGGCATCGACCCCGAGCTTGAGCCAACGGTGACCGATGTCCACAAGGCTGTGAAGAGCGGCTTTTTCAAACTCGACTCCACCGTCTCTAGCCGCGGCCGCGCCTTTCCGGGCGTTCTCATAGGTAAAGGGATGGCCGACCAGATGTCTGCGCGCGAAGGCGCCGAGATTGTTCTCTACTGCCTGCCGCTCGACAACGGCGTAGAAGAACTCACGCCGAAAATGGCCCGCTTCACCGTAGCCGGCGTCTTCGAAACCGGTATGTACGAATACGACCTCAACTACGTCTACATCTCACTCGAGTCCGCGAAGAATATGATGAACATGATTGGCGTGGAAGGAATACAGATCCGCACCACCGACCTCTTCAGGGCCGACCGGATTGCCAACAACGTACTGGAGTTCCTCGGCGGGTATCCCTACCGCGTGCTCGACTGGCAGACGCAGAACAAATCGCTGTTCCAGTGGATGAAACTCGAACGCCTGATCATCTTCATCGTAATATCTCTTATCATGGTTGTCGCCGCGTTTAATATCATCTCGTCGCTGATTATGATGATACTCGAAAAACGGCGCGAGATCGGGATACTTATGAGCATGGGCGCTACATCAGGCGCCGTGATGCGGATATTCAGGCTGAACGGCGTCGTGGTAGGCTTCTTAGGTTCCACCGTAGGCGTGACCCTCGGCGCCGCGCTGGGATATATCCAGCAGCGATGGCAGCTCATCCCCATCCCCGGCGACCTCTACTTCATCAACAAGCTGCCGTTAGTCGTCAGCCCCATAGACGTTCTCGCGGTCTACATCGCCGCAAACGTAATATGCTGGGCCGCGACCATCTACCCGGCAAAACAGGCGGCGTCGCTGCTGCCGGCGGAGTCTATAAGATATGACTGACGAACTCATGGTTGACGTTAAAGGCCTGTGCAAACAATTCAAGGACGACGCCGGAACCTTCGATGTCCTCAAAGATGCCTCATTCTCCATCAGGGCCGGAGAGATGGTCGCCCTCGTAGGCATGTCGGGCTCGGGCAAGACCACGCTCCTGCAAATACTCGGCGGCCTCGACAGCCACGGCGGCGGGACAATTTGCGTAGGGGGAAAGGACATCTCCAAATTCAACGCGGCCGAGCTGGCGGCGTTCCGCAACCGCAGCATCGGCTTCGTATTCCAGTTTCACCACCTGCTGCCCGACTTCACGGCAGTCGAAAATGTACTGATCCCCGGGTTGATAAGCGGGAAAACTAAGGAAGAGTGCATGAAGCGCGCTGCAGACCTTTTGGGGATATTTGATCTGTCGAAACGCCTGAACCACTTCCCAACCGAGCTCTCCGGCGGCGAACGCCAGCGCGTAGCCCTCGCCCGCGCGCTGTTCAACGAACCGGCGCTCGTGCTGGCCGACGAGCCGACAGGAAACCTCGACCGCGTAAACGGCGAGCGCCTCCTCACGCTCTTCGAAAAAGCGAACAAAGAGTTGAACCAGACCTTCCTCATAGCAACCCACAACAGCAGGCTCAGTTTGGGATTGCACAGGATACTGTTTCTGGAAGACGGGAAGATCATCAGCACCGACAAACCAACAACGGTAGCGGATGAATGGTAAAGGAGCCGCAATGCAGCTAACAGTTGACCTTGCCGGCCGCTCTTATCCGGTATATATAGACAGCGGGACCGCCGCCGGATTCCAGTCGTACTACAATGAACATTTCGCCGGACGCAGATGCGCCGTCGTCACCAATACTACTATCGCCTCAATCTATGCGCCCTACATCAACGCATTAAAAACCGGGCTTGGTGACTGCCCCGTACACGAACTGCCCGACGGCGAGAAGTACAAAACCGTCGAAAACTGGTCCGCCATCCTCGACACCCTCGTCTCCGCCCGTCTCGACCGCTCAAGCGTCGTTGTAGCCCTGGGCGGCGGCGTGGTAGGCGATATGGCCGGGTTCGCGGCGGCTTGTTTTATGCGCGGGATTGATTATGTACAGATTCCCACGACCCTCCTGGCAATGGTGGACTCAAGCGTTGGCGGGAAGACCGCCGTTGACCATCCGTCCGGCAAAAATATGATAGGCGCATTCCACCAGCCCTCTGCCGTCTGGATAGACATAGACTTTCTGAAAACGCTGCCGTGGCGGGAATACATAGCCGGATACGCCGAAGCGTTCAAATACGCCTTCCTCGGCGGGCGCGAAATGTTCTCGTACATGATGATCAACTGGGACAATATCCTTTCGGCCGTTACCAAAGATACGCCGGCGACGCTCATAGAGTGCGTCAAAAGGTGCATCGGCATCAAGGCCGCCATCGTCGGGCAGGACGAACGCGAGACCGGCAAGCGCGCGCTGCTAAACTTCGGGCACACCTTCGCCCACGCCCTCGAACAATACTACGGGTTTGAGGGGCTGCTCCACGGCGAGGCGGTGCTCATCGGCCTCGGCTGCGCGGTGGAACTGGCGAAAATAAACGGGACGCTCCCGAAGGCGCACTGGGTGGAATTTGACCGGATTACCACCTCGCTGCCGCAAATAACGCTGCCGTCGGCCCCGGATTACAACAAGATCTACGCCGCGATGTTTGCCGACAAAAAGGCGAAATCCGGCGCTTTGCGCTTCATTCTGCCCGTCGCGCCGGGGGAGTCCGCTATTGTGGGCGGGGTAGGTGAGATGGAAATATTGCAGGTTCTTGAAAAAAAACTTGAATTGCGCTCGGCGTAGATATATATTTATTGTATAAGTGAAATTACGGCCAAACGGCACAATATGCCAGGCTGGTACAACGTAACTAATTGAAAAACATACATTTAAACCGGAGGTTTTTGTGAACAAAATCTTAAAAAGTGTGCTTGTTATCGCCCTTGCGCTCGCAGTCGGGGCAGGGTGCCCAAAAAGGCCGATAGTGGTAGATCCCGAACCGCCTCCTCCTCCGGTGCAGGAGCCCCCGCCTCCGCCGCCCCCCCCTCCGCCGCCTCCGCCGCCTCCGCCCACGCCGCCGAGGGTCGATGTGGAGAGCATCCTGCGGAACGCGTTGGTCACGATCTACTTCGATTATGACCGGTCGGAACTCAGGTCCGAATCCATTACCGCCCTGGGCCGCGCGGCAAGCGTTCTGCGCGAATACCCCAGCGTCCGCGTAATGGCCGAAGGCCACGCCGACGAACGCGGCACGTCCGCCTACAACATGGGCCTCGGCGAAGCCAGAGCCCGCGCGGTGCGCGACTACCTCGTCTCTTACGGCATCAGCGCCGACAGGATAGAAATCACATCCTACGGCAAAGAGCGCCCTGCCGACCCCAACTGCAGCGGCAGCGAAACAGATGCCTGCCACAACAAGAACAGGCGCGTAGAGTGGAGGGTACTGTCATTCTGACATGACGGTACAGGGATGTGATGGAATGGAAAGAGGGGCGGGTTCCGATACGGAATCCGCCCCTCTTTTTTGTATGCCGGGATGGGGCGGGCCGGTTATTGCAGGATGAAAATATCGGGGTGATGAGTTGATTTTAGCTGCCTGCGGATAATGGCGGCCGCTTTGCTCAGGGATTGATGGTTGAAGAAGCTGATGTGAGTTGGGTCTTGCGCGTACCACCAGGAGGGGAATGACGATGGAGTGCTGTATGGCTGGGTTCTGAGGATGACGATGCCGCCGCCGCGCAGCAATGTGCCAATCAGTTTTAATTCTGTATTGATATCGCGGAGATGCTCGATTACCTCGCATAAAATAATTACATCATACGTGTTATTGACATCCGGCAATGGACGTTGATACAACGGATCATACCCGCGGCAATCAATGCCGGTATCATTAATTAATTGACAAAGGACAGCGTTTTCCCCGCAGCCGAAATCCAGAACCCTCATCTCCGGACGTGATACCGGTATTAATACATCAACGATCTGCGATAAAAATTTCACGTATCCATTGTTGGATATGCCGTTATCATGCAGATCATACCGTTTTTTCTCATCATCAACGGATAACCAATGTTGCGGAGGGACTGATATCAGGGCGCAATCATTGCACAGCCAAAAAGAGCGGCGCTTGTCCTTACAGACAAGCGCCATAGACTCACACCCGCAGAGATTGCACCGTAGCGTTACTTCGCCCAAAACGCGTCTCCGCCCCGCCACGCGAGCACCGTTTCCCACAGTCTGGCGGTGAGCGGGTCGCCGATTCCAAGCGTCCCCTTAAAGTCCGTCCCCGCATTCTCTACTGTCAATGACAACGCGCCGTGCAGTTCCTTGTTGCCGGCCTTATCGCTTACCGCGGCCGTCATGCACACCGCGCAGCGCGCCATGTTCCGGCGCAGGCACTGCCAGTTGTAGCCTGACTGGAAGAGGTGCCCGGAGAAAGGCGCGAGCCCCCTGATATTTTCGGCGAGGCTTGGGATGCCGGAAGATTCCGGCATCGTGTCGTGCTTTGCGGTGGTCCACAAAAACGCCAGCGTGTCTTTGAGGACGTCGTCCGCCGTAAAATTCCTTGTCTCCTGCAAATCGTTCTCCTGATCGAGGCACTGCCTGAAACTTAAACGCATATTATCCGCGTCCGGCAGAGTCTTTGACAGGCGGGAAACGTCGTATACGTGCTTGAGCCGCTGCGCCTCCTTGCCCTTGCCTAAGGGGATGCCGAGAGTCGCGGGGCCGAGCGTCAGCAGCTTGTCGGAAATGATGGACGATGGGAGCGGGAGCTCGACCTTCGCCTCCGACTTGTAGAGCCCGCCGCAGCACACCCGCTTGAACTCGGTTTTGTAGGCGCTGCGCCGCATCTGCACGTCGAACATGATGTTGTTGTCCGGCTGCGGGTCTATTACGCTATTGTAGAAGAGGTAGTAGCTTGTCATGGGCAGCCAGGGTTTTGTTTTGTGCTGGCGCCGCTCCCACCTTGCGAAAACCCCGTACTCTTTGACGATCCTGTCCAAAGCCGCCTCGATCTCCTCGCGGGGCTTGTCCGAGGCCACGTCCACGTCTATTGAGAACCTTTTGGGCTCCTCTAATATCAGCAAAAGCGAGTTCCCCCCCTTGAACTGGAACGGCAGCCCGGCCGAGGCCAGCTCCGCCACAAGCTCAAGGCAGTGGATAGCCTGCTCGGCCAGCGCGGACGAGGCGTTCAGGTGGCTGCGCTCAATGTGTTCCTTAGAAAAATAGCTCTTATCGGCTACTGGCATATCAATCTCTCTCCGGCGTTAGGGTGGATTATCTATATTCAATATAATATATGGATTGGGAATTTTAACTTTTTACACTCATTTTACACACTATTCTCCATCCCTTCACACCTGGCGCGTATATTATTAATAAGAATTTAACCTTATTGGAGGATATATATTATGAAAGCTCTGTACCGCCTTGCCTTAGTGTCAGCCTTAACCGCCGTTCTGCTGGTGTGGGATTATGCCGATAGCAGGGGGGCTAAGGGCCTGGATATTGCCGTATCCGCCCCCGAGGCCGCCCCGGTGGCCCATGTCCCCGTCGTTCTCGGCCCGGTCCAGCCCTGATCCGGCCGGGTTTGCCGGTGGGTTTTGCCGCCGCCGCCGTCGTCCGCCCCCCTGCGCGGATGGCGGGGATGGGCCGTAACCCCCAAAACGGCCTCAAAAACGCGGTTTTTCGGCATCAGTAAATTTTTTTTGAAAAAAATGTAAAAAAAGCTTGCATTTCGAAAAAAGATATGTTATATTTATAGGGCTATGACGAAAGTGCCTCCCCAATGAGACGGCAAGTACGGTAGCGCAAAAGAAATCGCGCAGAATATTATCTTCTTAATGAAGTATATATATCCGCTCTTTGAAAACATTGAAGTGTGATACGGGTTCTCAGAACATTTTTGAGTAATTCCGGTATTGTGGTATGGGGTGATGTGTAAAAGCATTA
>WQRV01000068.1 GCA_009786575.1 Chitinispirillia bacterium
TTTTGGCTGTAATCCTTCGGTTAGATTAATTATGAGGCAACGAATAGAAAAGTCTCAAATACTTTCGTTCATTCGGTTTGATTTAATTTGAGGCAATTCGGTCAGCCCGTTTTTTTAAAAAAGTTTGTTAAATCACCCTGCCGGGTATTATATTTATGGAGGTAATGTTTTTTAGGTGTATTGTCGTAATATATAAAACCTTGATATAAAAGCAAGTACGATATTACAGACGCCAAGTAGGTATTTGGGGAATATGGGGCAGAAATTACTTATTGTCGATGATAAGCGTGAGATACGCCAGTTAGTCAGGGCTACGCTTGAGTTCGAGGGCTGGGAAGTCGTCGAGGCCGAGACCGGCGACGACGGCGTTGAGGCCGCGCTTGAGCACATCCCCGACCTGGTGATCATGGACATGGTCATGCCGGGCAAGATCGACGGGATGGAGGCCACAAGGCGCATAAAGGCCGACCCGGCAACGGCGGCCTGCAAGGTAATAATGCTCAGCGGCTCGGAAAAGGAACTGCGCGGCGCGGCGCTCGAGGCGGGCGTCGAGGAATTCATTAAAAAACCGTTCAGCCCGCTCGACCTCATCGAAAAGGTCGAAAATCTGTTCGGAGACAGGACGTAAAAAGGGTGCCACCTGAATCCATGCTCGACAAAAACTTCTCTATAGAGGAGTACCGCAAGCTCTATGTGGAACAGAAGGAGCTGAACAGGGGGCTGGAGCAGGAGCTCGCGTTCCACCGCGTTGAACTCGAGAAATTCAGAAGCGAGGCAGTAAAAGCCTACGCCCTCACGCGCTCCCAGAAGCAGGACAAGGCAATGATATCGGCGCAGGGCGAAAAAATCCTCAAAGACCTGCATGTAGTCAACAAAAACCTCCGGGCCAAAGTCAAAGAGCTCGACAAAGCCAAGAAAGACATCTACGAGGCATACAAGGGCACCATCAATAGGTTAGTGCTCGCGAGCGAATACAAAGACAACGAAACCGGCAACCACATCCTGCGCATGAGCAACTACAGCGTCTACCTCGCCAAGCTGTGCGGCTTCGACGCGAAAGCGCTTGAAGAAATAGAACTCGCCTCGCCCATGCACGACGTGGGCAAGATCGGGATAAAAGACAGCATACTGTTCAAAAACGGCAAACTCTCCGACGATGAGTTCAACGAGATGAAGAGGCACACCACAATAGGCGGCGCAATCCTCGAAAAACCAGACTCGCCCATACTTGAGTGCGCGCGGCAGATCGCCCTGTGCCACCACGAAAAATGGAACGGGCGCGGGTACCCCGGCGGCATCAGAGGCGAAGAGATCCCGCTGCACGCGCGGATCGTCTCCATAAGCGACACATTCGACGCGCTAACGTCAAAGCGCCCCTACAAAACGCCATACCCGATAGACGTATCGTGCGACATCATAAAAAAAGGGCGCGGGGAAGACTTCGACCCGGCCTTAGTTGACCTGTTCCTGACGAACATAGACGGGTTCGTCGCCATCAAAAACAAGATCGACGAGGGCTGCGCGGCGGATGAGGCGGAGATAAAGGCCAATTTCGCCTGGAGCGAGAGGGACAAGGTTGAACAGAAATAAAGTTTGGAGCAGGGATTTGCTATGGACATACTGATCATCGGCGGGACGGGGAATATCTCTTCGGAGGTGACACCGTTATTAATTGGGGCAGGGCACAGGGTTACCGTCGTCAATACCGGGAAACATCCTGTTCCGGCGGGATGCGGGCACATACGGGCCGACAGGTTCAATACTCAAGAATTCGAAAAAGCGGTGAAGGACGCCGGGGCAGATATTGTTATTGATTTTATGGCGTTTACCCCGGACCAGTGCCGGTCAGACTATAATGTTTTCCGCGGAAATATCAGCCAATTCATCTTCATATCAAGCGCGACCGTCTACCAAAAGCCGCACGTCAAAATCCCCATCACCGAAGATACGCCGAGGGGCAACCCGTTCTGGCCGTACGCGCAGGACAAGATCGCGTGCGAGGAGTATCTGGAATCGGTGCACGGGGATGATTTTCCGGTAACAATCGTCCGCCCGTCCCACACCTTCGGCAAAACGTGGATCCCCTCCCCCATCAACGGCTGCGGGTTCACGGTGGCCAAGAGGATAGTTGACGGGAGAGAATTCATCATCCACGATAAAGGCGAATCTTTGTGGACGCTGACGGCGGCATCGGATTTTGCCAGAGGATTTGTTGGATTGGCTGGAAATAAGGATGCCGCCGGAGAGGCGTTTCATATCACCAGCGACGAATCTCTGACCTGGAACGATATCTACAAAGAGTTAGGCAAGGCGCTGGGCGTTGATAAGATCAACCCGGTTCACGTCCCCACTGAGTTCATAATAACTATCGACCCGGAATCACGCGGGAAACTGATGGGTGACAAGCGCGAGAACGGCGTGTTCGATAACTCAAAAATCAAAAAATTCGTCCCCGGCTTCAAGTGCGAAAAGAGTTTCGCGGTATCGATACGGGAATCGGTAAACTGGTTTATGGGGGATGCGGGGCGGCGCACGGTTGATCCAGAAGAGGATAAGCTGATCGACTATATCATCACGGCGTTCAGGAAATAGGGCGCAGCCGCGTCATCGTAATCGCGTCCGTCCTGTCATACGAATACGGTTTCCTTTGCGTGTTCGTGCTCGTACAGAACATACGTGTGTTCGGTTTGCTCGAAACGGAGTTTCCCGTCTTCAAGGAAAATTTTGAGTGTTACCGGCATTGGGACAGTATCCATAAGGCCGAGTTTGCCTCTTCCCAGGCCACTACGACCTGTTATAAATAGGTCGTTTTTACCCTCTGAACACCCTGAAGAAAAAAGGGCATTCGCCGATAGATTGTTATCGGCACAATATTTCACAATCTCGGCCCTATAGTTTTTTACTATTTCAGGTATCACCTTCGCCTGTCTCCTGATTTAAGGTAGAATCTTCTGAACGCACCCGTGGGGTCGTATATTACGCCACTACTCTGACCAAATGCCGCCAGAACGTCCTCATCCCCTTCAGACGCCAGCAAATCACCAACGACCTCGTGTGTATGTCCGCTCCATCTGTACCCACGTGCACACAACACCAACGCCTCCAACCGCCCGATGTTCACGCGAGATCTGTCACCACGCACCACCAACCGCTCCGGTCCTCTCGTGAACATGGCGAATTCTACCTGCTCTTTTGCCGTCAGCGCGGCCAAGTCACTCATAGAGGCATCACTCTTTTTAACCGTTACCCGGCTATCGTAACCGGGCAACCTGTCTAAAAGCGCCTGCTGCCGGTTGGTAAGCGGCCTCTCATGCCTCAGCACCGCCCACGGCACGCCCCGCCCGTCATGCTGGCCGTGCTCTATAGGGGTGCTTATTGTAAATATAACATTTTCGGGACGCAAAATCAATATCAATCCCTCAAAACTTTCTTTGGCACGGAGAACCCCCGCATCGCCATCTCGCTCGACATCGCCTCCGCGTTGCTTTGGGCCGGTGACCGGGCGGCGGTACCGGCTGGGATGAATGGGTAGAACGTATTGAAAGGGCGCTTTGGGGCGCCGTCGGGCCTGAAGAAGTGGGCGGCGACCTTCTCGGCTCTGTTGTAAGCGCTTATGACGTCGTCGTTTACGGAGACGCGGACCGACTGGGATCTTGCCGGGGTCCGAACCCACCCTTTCGGCGTCCGCTCTATCAGCCCCGCGAGATTTTTCTCCTGATACGCCCACAGCATCCCGCTGCCCGGCTTGAAAAACTCCTCAAAATCGACCCACGACAGGTCGGCCCCGCTTCTGTTGAACGGGTTACGGGGGGCCAATCCGGCGTTGAAATGGGCGGCGACCTCCGCGTTCCAGCTCTCCTCTATCTCGGCGGATATCTTCCCGGCCAGGATGCCGGCGGTGATGTCTAACGGCGACTCGAGGACGCGCCTTAGGGCGGCGGAGAGGGGTGCGGGCATAGCCGCGTATGCCTTTGTCAATCTATCGCGGGATATTTTTATGGGGTCGTCGCCGCGAGAGGTAAATGTTGACGCAAACGCGCCGCGCTCGCCGCACTGCCTCAAACTCTCGGATAACCCGCTCATGGCCCCGGTGTATCCGTCGAACCCGCCGCCGCTCAAAAAAGTTTCGAGCGGGCCGAAAGTTTTCCCCGCGTCAATAAACGGGTCTCTTATATCATGCGTAAGGCTGCTGGTATTTCCGCGCAGTTTATTTGATACACTCGCGATCTGGCCCTTAATCGCCCCAACAGACACCGGAGGTGATTGCGGAAGGGTAAGATCATCCGGCGATTGCATCGCTAAGGAGCAGGCTGCGCGCAGCATCCTTCCGGTTTCCGAATTGCGGGAAGAGAGGCGCTCCAAATCCCGGGCGATGGACGGGATGTCGGCCGGGAGGCTTACGTAGACGTTCCTGATAAAATCCAGCCACCGGCGGGACAGGTCGTCGCTGTATAATGATACCAGCTCCCCCAAAAGCATCGCCTCATCGGCCAAAACCCCGGCTCCGCCCATGACCCAGCCGGCCTTGGGCTGGGCCTTTGAGGCGTTAATCAATTCGGCGCGGACAGACTGCTCCCACCCCTCCCTCGTATAGAGAGCGCTGACATCGCGGCCGTACCTCAACAGTTCGCTTACGCCAATGATTTGGACGATGGGAACGGCGCGTCGCTGTGCGTGCAGCTTATCCATAACAGAGGTATAGAGAACACCGGCGCGCGGCGCGGCGGCGAGTTTCAGGCGGGCGGCTTGGACGGCATTTTTATCGGCGCGGTTTGGATAGCGCCCGTCAGCGGCAAATTTTATTACCGTGTTGATGTTGCCGCGGACAATTTGTTCGTGCAGGGACCTATAACGCTCTCCCGGCGACTTTTTTAATGACAGCTCAAATGTTTCCGCTATGCCGGCAATCTCATCCGCATCAACCTTGCTGCCTCCTGTCAACAAGAGATACGTTTTTAAATCATTGTACAGTAACCGATGCTCCTCTGCCGTCATCTCGCCTGGGCGCCTTTGATTTGGTTTTGTGAGGGACGATTCCAGATATTTGGCAGCCGGGGCGACCATCACCTGCCCCGACGCAGCGATATAGGCGTCCCGGATCTTTTCGCACACTTTGCCTGTGCCGAATATCAGCCTGCCGGGTGATTTGACCGTCCCCTGCAAATAATCGTACGACAGGCGCAGCCTCTCCAGCGCCATATATTGATTCTCTATCGCAGGATCATCATCCAGTAATGACAGCAGCCCGCCCCGCAGCGTTCTCATGTGCAAAGCGTCCCTGAGCCCGCTCCCGGCAATACCGAAAACCGCGGCGGCGCAGAGTATCGTCATCAACAGATAAAAACAAAAACTTCTAAAGCGGTACGCGGGCGTTCCGGCCTGCGCCTTTTTTATCCTGAATTCCGCTTGTGGGATGATACCGCCCAGTATGCGCCCGCTGTGCGCCGGCGTCAGGAAAAAGCCGCCGAGGCGCGGGGAGACGCGGGCGGAGCAGGCAAAAAATTCCGTAAAAAACGCGGCGATCCTGCCTTCCGCCGTCCGTAGCCCGGCCAGAAAGCGGCACAGCGCCCTGTTTTTCTCCGTGTTATCCGTACTAACCATCTTTAACAAACACAGATCCGACACGGCGTCACAAATTTTTTGGTAACACTCCGAAAAAATATCGGCGGGCGGGCGCGCCGGGCCATCATCACTAAACAATGCCCCCAACACCGGCATCCGCCCGTAAATATTGTCATCCGATAAAAACTCCCGCCCGCCCTCTATCCTGTCGGTCTTGGAGAATATGAAGCATACGGGGACGTTATATCCTGTCGCAGAAATCAGTATATCGGCCTGTTCACGCATATCAACCGCTAATTTATTGCTGCCGGATTGATCCATCCGCAAAAAATCGCATAAATCGATAACGAATAACAAACCGTCAACCGCCCGTCTCCGCCCGAAACGGTGTTTTTTCAGAGCGGAGACGAGAGGCCCCCATTTCTGCGGCGCGGACAGCGTTCCCGGAATGTCTATGTACACCGCGTTATCCGAGAAGAACCAGCCGGGCATATCGTGCTTGCCGGACAGGCGGCTCTCGGGATAGATGAAGCCGTACGGCAGCCCGGATTTCGCGAGGAGCATTGTCTTGCCGCTGCCGGGAGGGCCGCTTATCAGGAACCGCGGTTTCCGCCGCGTCTCCATCCAACGGAAAAAATTGCCGATGATCCCGCCGCGGCCTATGCAGCTGCTCATCGCGCGGTGCACATAATTACCGTAAAGATAATTGGGATCGTTTTCGTTATAACATTGGCCGTGTTTGTTTTTTTTCTGTAATTCTTTGTCCTTCAATTGATACCTCCTCGTTAAAATTGCTCTAAAAGTTTTAAAAGGTTAGCGCGAGAGATTAAGTAGACGGCGGCAGCAACGGCTATCATCAACGATGCAAGGCCCGCCAGCACAGCCGGGACCACCATCCCCGGCGCCATCCTTCCCCCCTTGTCAACAGCCGCGGACGCCGCCGCTTCACTTTCACTCTTGCGGATATTTCTCAGCATGTCCCCCAGATCCTCAAATATTTTCTGCCGGCGGCGCGATATATCTGTCCCATCAACGCCGTACATCCCCCTCAACCCCAAAGCGAGGGCGATGAAATACTGTTCGAGAACCTCTTTTTTCGGAAGATGCGCCCCCATGTGCGCCTCAAGCCGCGAAAACAGCTTCGCCCCTGCCGCCGCCTCGCCGAAATAGCGCAGCTGGAGCGGGCGCTCCGACCAGTAGTACCTGTACTGGGGGACGCTTAAAAATGTCTCGTCCGCCAAGGCCGCCAGCGGGTACAAAAGTTCAAGCGCCGCGCTCTCCGGCAGCGAATCAGCCCTGCATTGCCTGATGACAAAATCAAACTTGGCGCAGATGCCGCCGTGCAGATCTGCCAGATTATACGCTGATGACTGTTTCAACGCACCGCTGACGATAACGACTGCCTCGGCGCACGCCCCTATGGCCGCGCGCGGGTATTGATAACCGCCGTGATTTACCGTTTTCATCCTTTTACCCCCCGTCAACCCTTATGCCTGAGCGCCAACAGTTCCATCTTCATACCGGGATGGCACCCGCCGAGGAAATGTATCCCCAGCGTCCCCGACGTTTCCACGCCCTGCCACAGCGGCCCCTGCCTGTCAACAACGAAGTAGGCATACCCCGGTTTCGCCGCCAGGCCGTCCGGTATGTTCTTCACGTGGATGAGCGGCAATCCCAGCATCGACGACGATATCAGCATATCGAGCTTGTCGCGCGACCCGGCCTTCACGCGCTGCAATACGTCAATCACCAAACTCTTTTGGTCGCCCTTAGCGCTCACGCCGATGAACAGGTTGACGCCGGCCGCAAAACGCTCATCCGGGAAGCGGCAGTACCATGTTGACGGATTCGCCTGCTCCAATGGCAGCACAGTACAGTTCGTCCAAAACTCGACCTTGAGCGTGTCGCGGATGCGGCCCGTTAAGGCGGCAAACGAATCCGCCGGATTGTCGTGGCTGTACGGCGGGAAGTTATCGGGGCTGATTGACGGGGAGAAACTGAGCAGGCTGCCGCAGAGCTCCGTCAACCGGGTATAGTAATCGAAGGGGTGAACCTTCGGCAGTTCGTGCAGGCGGCTTAAAAGCGGGGTGAAGGTACAGAGGGCGTTGAACAGACGGAACGAGTTTTCATCCGCGGCAGAAAAGAACGCCTGCCCCGGCTCGCTGTGCCGGCGGCTCTGCGAAAGCGACCCGATACGCGCCCACAGCAGCTCAATCAATCCGCTTATGCACCCTTTCAGGGCGTCCGACACCCGGGTAAAGAGGACCGGCGGGGCATATCCGCGCATAGGCTCCATGTACCCGCTGCCGGTTTTTGAGAGGCGGGCGGCGCGCAGCCACACGCACCCGTCTAACGGCTCGCCCTCGAAGCGGATCCGGCAGTTGAGCTCGCCGGCCTCTATTTCCTTATTATTATCAGGCGAGAAATAATCGGGGACAACCACCTTTTTTTCAACGTACCGCCTCTCCGCGGCAGATGATTCCGTGAGGCCGGCCCGCAGGGATGATTCTCCGCCCTCCGCCCCCACGCCATCAACCGGCACCGTTAGATATACATCAAGCGTCAGCTGTTCGGGGCGGCAGTACGCGGCAAACGACCGCGACAGCGTTTGAGCCGGGCCGTTAAGCCCCATCGCCCCGCTGCCGACAGCGAAGGCGGTACCGTCTGGGAAAAAACCGGACGCGCGGCTTATCGAAAAACTGCCGCTCAAAAGCGCGTCGCGGTCAATCTCGAGTTCGGTGAACCCGTGCTGATACCCGGCGTAAGCCAGAGAACCTATACGGGCGTTGACGCGGGCATCCTGCAGGCGCCCGGCTAACTGGAAGTGGTGGGGTTCCAGGAACATCCCCTCCTTCCACAATACCTTGCAATCGTTCTGCATAATACAGCTATCTCCTTGTTAATGTTGATATTAACGTCAATAATCGATACAAAAGGCCAACCAAGAGAGAAAAAAGAGAGACGCGGCCATCAACGGCGACAGCGATGGCCGGCTTGCAAACCGAGAGAGGCGGTCATCAACAGCTATAACGATGACCGGCATGTAAACCAAGAGATGCAGCCGTCAACACATGTACGACGGCTGCCGTGTCAAACAAGAGAGTACTGCAAACAGAAAAAAAATGTTGGGCAATCTTCCACGGCCAACAAATATAAAATAATATTTGCATCCGCCCGTGTAAAGAATTATTTTATGATTGTTGTTGATTTTTTTTCGGTTGACTTTTTTTATTGACGGCGGTACTTTTCTTGGTTGACGGCGGTATTATTTTTATTGACGGCAGTATTTCTCTTGGTTGACGGCGGTACTTTTCCCGGTTGGCGGCAACAATCGTTTTGATTGGCGGCCGTTTCTATCTTGGTTGACGGAAGTCTTCTCTTGGTTAACATCTCTATCCATTAACAAATAACCGCTTCCCGCGCGAAGCGTTAAGGGGGACCCTATGCGCATTTTAGACGAATCGGAAGTCGAAAAGACTTTTGTGGAACGCCAGCCATTATTGCCGGCAACTGACAGAAACGACGGGCATCATGACAGTCAAAATGACTGTCATCGTGATAATAACAATCAAACTTACGGTCAAAATGACTATCACCGTGATAATAATAATCAAATTGACGGTCAAAATGATTGTCACAGTGATAATGGCAATCAAATTGACTATCAAAATGATTGCCACAGTGATAATGACAATCAAATTGACGGTCAAAATGATTATCAGCGTGATGACGACAATCAAAATGACCGCCATAAAGACAGTCACAGCAATATCCGCGGCAAAAAAACGCCGCTGTACGGTACGCCGGCAGTGCGCCCCGTCATCGGCAAAACCCGTATCGCCTCCGGCCTTGTCACCGACACCGTGGGATCCGGCGGCATGGCGGCCATCTACAAGGTGTGGAACGAGCGGCTCGAGGTTTTCCGTGCGGTCAAGCTCCTGTCGCTCGACGCGCTCTACGACCGCTTCGAGACGGAGGCCAAGCTCACCGCGAAGCTGCGCCACCAAAACATCGTGGAGATCTACGGCGTAGGCGAGTGGAACGGGCTGCCATACATGGAGATGGAGTTCATAGACGGCGAGAACATGCAGCAGGTGCTGGCGCGCTACGGCCGCTTCCCCGCCGCCGTGTGCGCCGCCGCGGCGGTCCGCATGGCAGACGCGCTCGCATACGCGCACGGGCTCACATTCTCCATGGGCGACAAGCCCTACAGCGGGATCATCCACCGCGACCTGAAGCCCGCCAACATCATGTTCTCGAAGCAGGGCGACATCAAGCTCACCGACTTCGGCATAGCGCGCCCCACGCAGGCGAGCCTCCACACGACCGAGGGCAACATCGTAGGCACGCTGCACTACCTGTCGCCCGAACAGATGGAGGGGCGCGAGGTGGACCAGCGCAGCGACATCTACTCCTTCGGCGCGGTCCTCTACGAAATGGCCGCCGGGTCAAAAACCTTCCCGCAGGAGAGCGTGGCGGAGCTGATGAAGCGGAGGGCGGAAAACCGCTACAAAAAACTCTCCGACTACGACTTCCCAATCAACCCCGCGCTCGCCGGCATTATCACCCGCTGCCTCGAAGCCAGCCCCAAAGACCGCTTCCAGAACGCAGGCAGCCTGATAAAAGAGCTCCAAAAAGCGCTCGCGCAGCTGACGGACCTTACGCCGCAAACAATTCTGGCCAACTTCTACCCGGTAACCGCCGGCAGCACGCCGTACACAAAGGAGATACCGGGCGCATCCGTACCGCCGGAAGCGCGGCCAGCGCAAAAACCGCTCCACATCAAATCCGCGCTTGTCATCATCCCCGCCATAATGCTGGCCCTCCTATCCATATTATATATAGCGGTAATGATGGCCATCCCGGCACCTAATACATCACCAACACCAACGGCGGACACGGCAACCGATCCCCCGGCGGAACCGGAAATCCCTCCCGAACCGGAGGCAATCGCCATCCCGGAAACCACCCCCGCCGTCCCCCTGCCCAAAACGCCGGAACCGCGGCCCGTCTCCGAAGACGGCCTCATCAGGGACGCAACGGCGGCAATGGCAGCCAAAGACTGGAACCGCGCCATCCGAACCCTCGAACGCCCGGGCGCCTACAAGGAAAAGGCAGACCTGCGGGCCCTGCTCCTCCTTGAGGCCTACGTCGAATCAAAAAACCTCGAAAATGCCCAGGCCCTCCTCGCCGCCGCCGCCCAGACCAACGACGCCCACTACTTCCTGACCGCCGGAAGATACTGGCTTTACACGGGAAACCACGCCAAGGCGCTCGAATCATTAGAGGCGTCGCTCACCCGCCCAAGCATCCACAAATCCCGAAACGCCATTTTCGACGACGCCATTTATTATATTGCAGTAGTGCGAAGCGAGCGCTTCAGGGCGGCCCCTTCCGAGGCGAACCGGCTGGCGGCGTTAGACGGCTGGCGGCGGGTGCAGTCCGCCTGCAAGTCCCTGCCCGACAGCCCGAGGTACGAACGGGCCGGAAAAGAGATTGCCGCGCTTAACTGATAAGGATATATATGCAGCAAACATCATACACATCCGCCCCGCCCCGCGGCCGCGACAACCGCCACACCGGCGCACAACCGGCCCGGGGCTGCGCCGGCCTCGACGACCTGCTCGAAATCGTCGTCAACAAACGCATGAAGAAAACATGGCGCGTGCAGGTCAACTTCAAAACAGGCGAACGCATCCTCACCATCCCCGCCGTACTCGCCAACCCGCCGCAAGAGGTCAAAGACTGCCTCATCCGATGGGCCATGATGCCCATGACGCGCAGGGCAAGGCGCAACTCCGAGTTCGTCAAAACCAAAAGGGAGCTCGAGGCTACAATCCGCGCATACATGGAAAGCAGCGGCGTTGCGCAGGAAAGGAAATCGCGCCTAAACCCAAACATATTCGAACACCAAACCAAAGGCTTCGCGTACGACTTACGGGAAATCTTCGACGCCCTCAACCGCGCCTACTTCAAAGGCGAACTGAAATCATACATAAGATGGGGGCAAGCCGACTCAAGAACATCATACCAGGCCACACGGACCGACAAAGACGGCAACTCGTTCAACCTGATAACAATCTCCGGCGTATACGACTCGCCGCAGGTTCCCGAATACGCAATCTACGGCTTAGTCTACCACGAAATGCTGCACATCGCGATCCCGCCCAGAATGGTGAACAGCAGGCGCGTCATCCACGGCAGAGACTTTAAAGCCGCCGAAAAGAAATACC
The DNA here is from genome assembly GCA_009786575.1 of Chitinispirillia bacterium. GTDB lineage: Bacteria > Fibrobacterota > Chitinivibrionia > Chitinivibrionales > Chitinispirillaceae > GUT77. The sequence continues at coordinate 11,796 of WQRV01000068.1, forward strand.
CGTTCTTAGACCAGTGGGCCGAGTGGGAGAGGGAAAATATGGGGCGCTTGGTGAAGAACGCAAAACGGCGGGTCAAGAAGGCCAAAGCGGCGGCCAAGCGGTAGACCGCTTGTTTATATCATCGGCATGGCAATTTATTTCTCTAACCACTCCTCAGGATTCAGCGACTCCACCATTTTTTTTATCTTGAAATTGAGCTTAGGCCCGCTGTACGTCCCGCCGGACTTGCCGAGTTCCTCCCCCACCTTGACCTTCTGATCCTGCTTCACGCCAATCTCGTCTAAGTGCGCGTAGATCGTGTAGTACCCGCCGCCGTGGTCGAGCAGCACAAACCGCCCCAGCCCGCGCATCGAGCTCACCACCGCCGTCCCCGGCGCCACGCTTTTTACCGGCGTGCCCTTATTCGCGGCGATGTCTATACCGTCGTTGGTTGTAACCGTTTTGTATACTGGGTGCACTACCCTGCCGAACTTCCCTATCACCTCGCCCCTAAGCGGCCAGCCGAGCTTGCCTTTGCGCTTCTCGAAGTTTATAAGCGCCTGCCGTTCATCCTCCTCCTTCGCCCTCTTCCTTCTGGTTTCGAGCAGCTTGATGAGCTCGTTAAGCCCGCGGTGCGCCTCCTCAAGCTCCGCTACCATAGCCTCCGACGCGCCGCGCTTTGTGCGTACCTCTTCGAGCAAAGTGCGGCGCTGCAGCTCTTCGTCCACAAGCACCAGCTGCTCCCGCTGTTTGTCGGAGAGCAGCTTCTCCAATTTCGCTTTGCCCTCCTCCTGCGCGCTCCTCTTCTCGTTTACCACGGCTATGTTACGGCGTATGGTCTCGGCCAGTTCCTTGTCGTAACTGTTCAGGTCCTGAAAGAATCGCGCGCGGTGTATGAACTCAGTCGGGTTCCCCGCCGAGAGCAGCATCTGCATCTCGCTGTTCGTGCCGGTCATGTAGAGGCTGCGCAGGCGCTTCTTCATCAGCTCGCGCGAGCTCTCGAGGCTGCCCTCCGCCACAGCCAGCGAGTCGGCCAGAAGCGCTATCGTCTTTCCCGTCGTGTCAATCTGCCTCTGTACCATTGTCATGTACCGCCCTGACACGGTGATGTTCCTCTCTATCTGCTCTAAGCGGCTCAGGTAGTTCCCCTCTTCGCTCTGCAGTTTTTTGACCGCCGCCCTCCCCTCGTCGAGCACCGCCCTTATGGAGTCGAGCGCGGCCTGCGTCTGCCTGATTTCCCTCTCGACAACGGAGACGGCCGACTCGGCGGCCTTGCCCTTCTGCTGCGCGTGAAGCGGCAGCGCAAAAACGGCCGTAAAAGCGGCGGCGGCGAGAGCGGCAGCGCGCGCTACACCAAAAATTTTCGTACCGCGAGCCAGCTTCCGAGCCACCCGAAGAATACCCCTATCAAAACGATAAACGGTAAATAGGAAAAATACCAGTTTATTGATATATGCCCCAAAAGAACGCGGGCGGCGACCATCGCGCACACGCAAAGCGCCCCGCCGATGAACCCCTGCAGCATCCCCTCAAGCAGAAACGGCATCTTGATGAACAGGTCGGTCGCGCCTACGTAGTGCATGTTGCGCACCAGGTCTTTGCGCGCGTAAATAGTCAGCTTGATAGTGTTGGTGATGATGGAGTGCAGCGCAAGCATGATAATTAACCCCGCCGCCGCCGAGATGATGTAGAAACGGTCGCGCATCCGCTTTATGGTTTCGAGCCACTCCTTAGAGTAGCGGACAGACTCAATGCCGGCAAGCGCAGATACCTGCTCCTGCAAAAGCGCGGCCGCCCCGGCCGACTGGCTGCTCTCGTGCAGCACAATGTTGAGCGACGCCGGAAACGGGTTCTCGTCTACCGCTTCGAGCATGTCTGAGCCGTATAGCTCCTCAAAGCTGGCCCAGGCGCTGTCCTTGCTCATAAAAACGACATTCTTGACGCCAGGCATTTTCTTTACGGTTTCGGTCAGCATATTCTGTGTTGACGTATCCAACGAGGCGCCGTCGCTCAGGTAGGCCACTACATCGGCCTGATCGCTCGTATGCCTGAGGATCTCGTCGATGTTCATTAGCCCTATAAAAACGCCGCAGATGAGGAATAGTGTCGCGGTGATGGTCATAATGGAGACGAAGGTCATCAGTTTGGCCTGATAAAACCCTCTGAACGCCTCGATTATAAAGTACAGGATTTTTCTCATATCGTCCGCAATCCGCACAATTACCGGCGGATTGCCGCTCAGGCTAATCCGCCGCAACAAGTCTTGCCCACAACCATCAACACAAAACACACCCTGCTATATCAACTAATGTACGCGCACCAGCCCGTTTTCCGTAACTTTCATTATGAGCACCTCGCTGTTAGCCCCGGTCTGCGGGTCGAACGACACCTTTCCCGACAGCCCGCTGTAATCCTGCACCGCGGCGACCGCCTTTCTCAGCTTCACGGCGTCTGTCCCGCCGGTCTCGGTTACGGCCTTTATCACTAACTGCGCGGCGTCGTAGCCCATGGCGGCTATGCGGTTGGCATCGGAGTTGAAGCGCGCCCTGTACGCCGAACTGAACTTCTTCCACTCTTCGCTGTCCTGGTTGTGCGGCGTGCCTATTGAGATTATGGCGTCGTGCACGTAGCGCTTACCCTCGGACGGCACGCGCGGGTCGTCCCACCTGCCGGTGCCGAGCATCTGCGTGCGTATGCGCTGGAACACCACCTGCGGCGCGAGCTTGACCACGTCCTCGTATTCGGAGAGCGGCATGAAAAGCCCGCCCACGGCAAACGTCGTGTCGGCGTAGCGCAGGCTGTCGGAGCGCGTGAGCTGCGTTACCCTGCGCATCTCGCCCCGCTCGGCGGAGATCGCCTCGAGGCGGCGGCAGATGAGCTTGTAGCGCAGGCGGCGAAGCTCCTGGGAGAAATCGTGCTTGCCCTCCTGGAAGTACTCCTCGTGCACCACCTCTATGCTGCGCTTGGCGAGCTCATCCTTGAACGCGTCGGCCATCGCGTAGCCGAAGACCGTGTTGGGGGCTATTATCGCGAACTCGCGGATGTTGAGGTTGTCGAGCGCATACTTGGCAAGTTTGCGGGCCATAGCGCCTATCGTCACGTTCATCTGGAAGATGTTGTCGTCAATGGACGATATGCCGTCTTCGTTCGCGGTGGGCGTTATCATCACTATATCCTTGCCGGAGAACATTGCCGCGCTCACCGCCGCAGTGTGGGAGAGGATGGGGCCGATGCACAGCTGCGCCTGATCCTTCGTTACCAGCTCCTTGGACTTTTTGGCGGTCTCCACTGCGCTGCCCTTCGTATCGTAGACAATGAGCTTGATGTGGTTATGCGAGCGCGCGTTGTGGTTGTCTATGGCGAGTTTCACCCCTTGCAGAATGTACTGCCCTATCTGCGCGTCCTCGCCGGTCATCGGCGCCAGAAGCCCCGCTTGTACCGGGCCGGCGCCGCCCTTTTGCTGCTGCGTCTTGGTGAACTTGTTCTGAAACTCTTTTACCTGATCTATGTAGCGCGAGCGCGGGTACATGGCGCGGAACTCCTCCGCGCTGTTTTTAGCGCGCACGGACTGGCCCGACGTTTCCAACTTCCGTATCTCAAAGAAACGCACTATCTCAAGCAAAACGGCGTGCAGCTCGTCCTTGCTCGACAAGGTGGAGAGCTCGTCGGCGCTAAGCGACAGCTCGCATAGCTTTTCGGTGTTGGAGAGCGTGAGGTTAAAGAGGTCAGGCGAGATACCCAGCGAAAGCGCGTTTGAGAACGACGTGAGCGCCTGCGCCGGCTTGGCCAGCCTTCCGTAGGCAACGCCCTCGAGGTAGGTGAGCCGCGGGATGAACGGCGAGTCGGGGAAGTTCTGCCTGTACTTGTCTATGAGACGGTGCACCATAACATTCTCGCCCTTGCGCATGTAGGCCTCGGAAATAAGCGGTACGAGTATATACGACTCGGGGTCGCTCGTGTTCTTCCGCAGATGTTCCCGGATCAAAACGATCGTGGAGTCGTACTGCCCCGCCGCGTAAAAGTCCCGCGCCTTGCGGAATAGCGGCGACCCGCCGTTGGC
>WQRV01000069.1 GCA_009786575.1 Chitinispirillia bacterium
ATATTGGCGCGAATGCTTCGGCGGCCGAGATGTGAATGCATGGTTTGCATGCTCCCGCCGGCACAGCAAGCCGCCTCTTTTCCCCTATATACGGTATCACGACGGCACAGTGAGGCGACAAAACATAATCCCATAAAAATTTGACTTTGATTTTAGCTACGCTAAATTCCCATTTACCTCATTACATATTAAGCAGCGTATCCAGCATCCTATCTACAGTGGTGATAAGCCGCGCTGCCGCTGTGTAGGTGTGCTGGAATTTTATCAGGTTTGCCATCTCTTCGTCGAGCGACACGCCGGCGATTGCGTCCTGCTGCGTCTCGTACTGGGCTGCCAGGAATACGCGCGTTTCGAGGTTTGACATGGCCTGGCTGGAGTTCAGCCCCAGGCGTCCTACTACCGAGCTGAAGTATTCGGTGAAGGTGGCGGTGGGGTTGCCGAGGCCGTCGGGGGTCATGGTCATGGCGTTTCGCAGTTCGGCGATGGCCAGCGCGTTCTTGTTGCCGCCGGGGCCTTCGAATCCGCCGCGGAAGTAGTTGAACTTTATGTCGAACTCTTCGTTGTCGTAGCCGTCGTGCAGCATCTGGAAGGTGCCCAGCGTGTAGTCTATTACGTAGTCCTTGCCCTCTTCGAGCACGAGCGGTATGCTGCCGGGGATCGCTATGCCGTTTTTGGTGTTGACGGTTATGACCACCGAGTCTGTGATTACGTTGTACGCCCTCTGGTCCGGGTTGAGCGGTACTTGCATCAGCTGTATGGGTGCGTCCCCGTAGGCGTAGCCGGTGACAGGCGGGAGCGCGGCGGGGTCGGGGACCGGGATGGTGTTTCTGCCGTCTGTCACCGCCTGCAGCGCCGTTGCTGCCGCTATGTTATGGACGTTGCCCTTGACCGCGGCGGATAGCGCGATGGTCGAGGCCGTGACTTTGCCCGGGTTGTTGAGGTCGATGGGGTCGAAGAAGTGGAAGCCGCTGACCCCTTGCAGGTTGTAGCCTTCCACGTGTATATCGTTGACCGCCTTTACTATGGCCGCCGCGAACTCGTCGAGTTTTTTCTGGTACTCGGGGATGTAGATGTCGCGGTTGTCGAACATGCCGCGCAGCTGCCCGCCGGTGGGGACGAAGTCGATCCTCGAGTCGGAGAAGCGCAGGCCAATGTCGTGCACCACGGTGCCGTCTTCCAGCTCCCGCTTGATGGTATTGACCTCGATATTCTGCTTGTACGACGGCGCGATGAGGACGTGTCCGGCGGTGGTTACCGTCACCATGCCCATGTCGTTCTCGATCACGTTTATGTCTATGTACTGCGAGAGCTCCTTGAGCAGCACTTCGCGGCAGTCGCGGCTGTCGTTGGCGTGCTGGTTGCCTATTTCGACGGCGGCGACTTCCTGGTTCAGGTTCATTATTTGGGCGGTGATCTGGTTGATCCTGTTTACGTGCATAGGCATCTGTTCGTTCTGCTGTTCGCGCAGGTTCGCGAGCTCTATGGCTGTTTTGCGGAACGTGTCGATCATGATCTGGGCGTTGGTCCGCACTAATGTGCGCGCCGCTACGTCCTCCGGGTTGTTCGAGAGGTTCTGCCACGAGTTGAAGAACTCGTCCATATAGTACATGACCCCGAGGTCGCCGGGTTCGTGCAGGATCGATTCCATCCTGTCGAACGCGGAGCTTACCGCGGAGAAGTAGCCGATCTCCGAGTTCTGCTTGCGGATCTGCTGGTCTAAGAATGTGTTGCGCAGCCGCTCTACGTTGACCACCCTCGCGCCTAAGCCCATCTGCCCGTAGGTCGAGTCGTAGGCGTACATGGAGGTTTGGTTGATGCGCTTGCGGGAGTAGCCTTCCACGCCGGCGTTGCTTATGTTCTGGCCGGTGACGTCGATCCCCAGCTGGGATGCCTGCAGCGCGCGGTTTCCGACGCTCAATACCGACATGAGGCTCATGGTGCGGCTCCTTTAGGCGACTTCGTTGAAGAGTGAGAGGGCGCAGCGGCTGTTCGGCTTGAAATCGCCCTTGTGACGGTAAGCTGTCTTGGGGGTGGCCGACGCCTTAAACATGTTTATGGACGCGCTGATCCCGCCGAGCGCTTCCCTGAACATCACTATATTTGAAGTGTTGAGCGCTTTGAGCTTCTGCACGCGCTCCATAAGCGCCGTGCGCAGCTCTTTGAGCTGGCCGCGCTGCTGCGGTTCGCTCTGCTCTATGATAGCGGCCATGCGTCCCGACGGCGCCGCGTCGCCGAGAATGCCGAGCAGCCGCCCGCAGATGTCTATGCGGCGCTCCTGGGCTTTTTCGAGCCCGCAGACGTGGTCGTCGAAGAGCGCCGATTTGCGCTTGAGGCCGTCCATATCGTTGCCGCGCGCGCAGTTGTTCATGTCCTGCGCGGTGTCGATCAGATTCTGGTGGATGCTGTTCTCCTGCGTGAGCAGGCCTGCGAGCTCGTTGAAAAGCGCTGTCTTTTCCATATTATATAGCCTCGTTTTTAGCGCCGTTTTTGGCGGCGCCAGTAGTTTCGCTGGTATTTTGGGCTTCGTGTGCCGCTTTCATCCCGGCGGCTTTGGCCCGCAGGTTCTGCACGGCCTTTACGTACTCCTGCGTCTCCTTGTAGGGCGGGATGCCGTTGAACCGCTTGACGGCGCCGGGCCCTGCGTTGTAAGACGCGAGCGCCAGATTTTCGTTGCCGCCGTGCATGTCAAGCATCATCTTAAGGTACTTGACGCCGCCCATAATGTTCTCGGCGGGGGAGAAGGATGACTTGACGCCCATGTCGCGCGCCGTGCCGTCCATAAGCTGCATGAGCCCCTTTGCGCCCTTGGGGGAGATCGCGCGGGGGTTGCCTGCCGACTCGCGGGCGATAACCGCCGTAACCAGGTCCTTGTCCACGCCGTAGCGTCCGCTGATATTCTCGATGAGCGTCTCCCACTGCGCGTTGACCTTGCCGATGAGCGCCGCGCCGCCGGACCCGTGGTAGGCCTGCGATTTGGAGGCCGCGCCGTAGCGGTGTCCCATCGCCCACAGGGGCGTATTATTATCTAAGGAGGGGGCATCCTTCCCCTCGTTGCGCTCTATCTCTTTAAGTATGAGCGCCGCGAGCCCCAAAGAACCGCTCTCCGCGCTCATGCGGGCGTACTCGCCGTCGAGCATCTCGGTGAAAACCTCTTCGCCCATGCCCTTGGGGATAAGCGACCCCTCGGAGGATATAGACCCGCGCATGGCCTTAAACATCATGGACGTGAACATCGCCTCGAACTCCCTCGCGGCCTGCGCGGCGCGGGAGAGCGGCTGCCCGTTGGCCTGGGATGCCTGCGTCGAAATTGTGTTATTGCTGATCACCATAATAGGGTCCTTTCCCGTCAAATAATAACAGCAACCCATGTGCCACGGGCCCAATTACGCTCGAAAAGGTGTAAAAACGGCGTTTTTTGGGGGATTGGTGTTGATGTAGGGTATCTGCACCCGGCAAAAATTGCCTGTTGGATTTTGTTGTCCGGCGTTATTCTTATATGAATTGGGGTTTAGCGGTGAGAATTAAAAGCAATATGGGATAATGTTTTGTCGCCTCATTGAGCCGGCGTCATCCCGTGGTACGGGAGAAAAGAGGCGGCTTGCTGTGCCTGCGGGAGCATGCAAGCCTTTGCATTCACATCTCGGCCGCAGAAGCATAAGCACCAATGGAACTACTCGCCGCCCGGCATGAAAGAAGGTTGGCTTCTACGGTACGCGGGTAAGTCAAAACACCATGCCCTAAGGGCGTGGGCCGTGCCGCGTACCGGATGTTCCAAATTTCACTATACGAACCGGGCTCTGCAACCGTGAGCGAATGATTCGGCGGCCGAGCTTTTAATGCAAGTGATTACATGCTCCTGCCGGTGCCGCAAGGGGCCTCTTTTCCCCCATATACGGTATCCCGGCGGCACAGCGAGGCGACAAAACATTATCCCATAGTCTTTTTTAGACCTTGATTTTAGCTACGCTAATTTTCCATTTTATTTATATTTCCAGCCGCCGGGATGTATATTAATACCATGAAAACAAAAGTTCTGGTAGCCGACGACGACATGACCGCAGTGCAGCTTTTGCACGATGTCCTTGAGATAACCGTCAAGGATATGGCCGTAGAGCGCGCCCTCAGTCCCCAGGCCTTTTGGGCAAAGGCCGCCGCCGTAGACGGCCGGAACCCCTGGCACATTATCTTCCTATCAATAGAGTACATCGGGGAACGGCCGGAAACCTTTTTGGACCGGCTAAGGGAGGTCAACCCCGAGGTCCGGCCCAAAATAGTCCTTACGGGGATGCAGGCCGACTTTGACGCCTGCCCCGAGGATATCAGGCAGCTCCCACTCCTCTCCAAACCGTACTCGTTGGACGGGTTCGAAGATCTGGTCAAGAAGATCTGCGGCTGAGAAGAGTAAATGTTCGATTCGCACTGCCACCTGCAGGATAAGCGCATATTCGGGCGTGTTGATGAGATTGTCCGCAACGCCCGCAATGTTGGCGTCGGCCGGATGCTCTGCTGCGGGAGCGAGGCTGCGGACTGGGCGGATGTGGCGCGGATTGGGGCGGGATATGGCGGGGCGGTGGTATGCGCTTATGGGGTTCATCCGTGGTATGTTGGCGGTACTGCCGTTGATAATACGGCCGATAACGGTAATGGTGCTGATAAGATTAACGGGGCCAATAGTATTAATAATGACTGGATGGCTGCCCTCGAAAAATACCTCACAAACGATCCATCCGCGGCAGTAGGGGAGATAGGCCTCGACCACACCGTAAGCCCCCGCAACGACGATTGCCAAAAAGATATTTTCATCCGTCAACTGAAAATTGCAGAGCGCCATAAGCGCCCCGTGTCGATACACTGCCGGAAAGCGTGGGGGGACCTGTTATCAATACTTAGGGATACGGGAGGGCTAAGGTACGGCGGCGCTATCCACTCCTACTCCGGCCCGCCGGATCTGGTCGGCCAACTTGAGGATATGGGTTGCAGCATCTCATTTTCGGGGTCGATACTGATTCCCGGCAGCAGGCGCGCCGCCGAATCTGTCCGCAAAGTATCCCCCCGCAAATTACTCGCGGAAACCGACAGCCCCGACATCCTCCCCCAGGGCGCTCCCGGCCCGCACAACGAGCCCTTAAATCTGCCGATGGTGATCAACAGGATGGCTGAAATCCTCGGAGAAACGCCGGAAAACATCGCCGCATCGACACACAGCAACGCCACCGCCCTGTTCTGCTAACCCCGGGCCCGTTTGCGTGTCTTTTTTACGGTTTCAGTATTATCTTGGTCCTCTTGCCGGACGGTTTGGCGACCGCGATGTATGTTCCGGGCGTCAGGCTGCGGCGCGGGGTCCAGTAGGCTCTCCATTCGTTTCCGTTGAACGGCTGCGCGGCGGCTTTTGCCGCGAGCGAGCCGTTGAGTGTGTAGACTGATACGGTTGCGCCGGATTCGAGCCCCTCGAATGTTATTTGCTGCACGCCCTGCGCGCTTCTGCTTACAGAGAAAACATTGGGGAAGGCGCGCAGGCTCTTGCTGCGGTTTGACGGTTTGTTTCCGCGGCCCACGTCTAATTGCGAGATGCCTTCGGCGGTCACTATCCACAAGCGCCCGCCCTTGCCGTCCAGCGAGATGGAACGCACCTCGTTGGACGGCAGCCCGGACGACTCGTTGATCCAGACGCTGTCCCTCTCGCCGTACTCGTTTCTGGCAAGGCCGAAGCGCAGGATTCCGTTTGTGCGGGTGCCGAGCCACAGCACGCTGCCCCTCACCGCCAGGCTGGTAATGTTCGCGAACGAGGCGAGCGCGCTGTCTACGGCTTCCGTATTTACCGCGCCGGGCGATACCTTGCGCAGGCCGTTCGTGCCGGCGATGTAGGTGGTTCCGTCTTCGCCGGTAACAATTGACGATACTGTGCCGTAGTTGGTGAACGAGGCGTTTACCGTTATCCCGTTGGCCAGCGGGTTGCCGCCGTGGCTGAAAATGGTGAGCCTGTTCTGCGCGGCGTCGTAGGCGAATATCCTGCCGTCCGCGTCCACGCTTAACGCCGTGATCTCTTTGGTTTTGTACGGGGCCTCGGTGAAGAAGCGCCTGTATCGCGCGCGCACCGGGTCGTGCTCCATGGCCGAGACCGGGCGGTAGCGCGGATCGTAACAGATCAGAGAGCCGAGATTGCTGTCGTAAACAGAGACCCACAGGTACCCCGAGGAGTCCTGCGCCAGCGCGTCGGACTTGCCCCATTCGATGTCGCCATCGCCGTACTCGACGTAGCCGAAGTTTTGGAAGTCGGCGTTGCCTACGATGAGCTGCGCTACGTTATCCTGTGCGGGGATGATGTGCTTTATGTTGCCCCCCGACATGCCGGCCCAGAACGTGCCGTTGGCAGCAGCGGTGCCCCCGAGCGCGTTGTTGTCGCCGATGTAGCCGAAGCGGCCGGGATGCGTGTAGTCGTTGAAGAGGTACCAGTGCGAACCGTCGAACTTGTAAATCCCGTGGTGCCGTTGCAGGTTCGGGTACGGCACCATAGGCAGGAACCAGATGTTGCCGTCGGGGCCAGCGATCACGCGCGAGGCGCGCCGCAGCGTCATGCCGCCTATCGGGTGCTGCTCGGGCGGGTAGTACACGGGGGTTCCGTCGGCTCCCTCGCCAATCTCGCCGGTCCAGGAGTAGTAGAAGCCGTCGAGCGTCCCAATCCAAAGCCGCCTGCCGCCCTCGTTGAACAGCTTCTGTATCGTGCCCCAGGGCGTTATCCGCGAGCCGCGCAGGCGCCTGCCGCCGTTCGTAAGCCACCCGCTGTCGGCGGCGACGATCACCCACCCGTATAACTCGGCGGCCGGCTCGGAGTGCGCCGAGAGCGTGTCGCCGGCGCGCACGAACGCCCGCACGGGCCCAAGGCGCCGCGTCTTCCAGATGCCGGCATCGTAAAAATTCCGGCTGGAAAGCGGGACGGACCACAAACTGTCGAGATAGGCGACGCCGTTTTCGCATCCCAGAAAAAGCGTGTCCCTGTACACTTCTATGGTATTAACGCGCGGGTTGGAGAAGTTCGCGATCTGCGAGGCGTTACGCAGCGCCACACCCCGCACAGGGTCAAAAAGGCTGACCCCCTTGGCCGTCCCTACTACTATCAGGTCTTCGTGGATATAAAGGGAGGTGATGCCCCAGCCGGAAATCTTATAATTGGAGTAGGTAGTGAACTGCCCGCGGGGCGTCATCCGGTAGAGGTATCCCCGCCGGGACCCTATCCAGATGTCCCCGCGTTCATCGCGGCAGAGCGCGGTCAGGTGGAGGTCCGGGAAAACGCTGCTGTTGGCCAGCATCTCGCGGGCATCGCTCTTGAGGTCGTGGAGGCGCAAGCCGCCGCTGGTCGCCACCCACATCGTGTCGCCCCACTTCAGGAAATCGTTTACAGTTACCGGGGAGCTGTAGCTCGTGATGCTTTCTGACGCAAAAAGGGCGCCGCCGCAGGCCAGAGCGGTCAGGATGGCGCGTATCAGGGCGGTTTTGGCGGTTTGGGCGGTCTTTTTCATAATTTATAAAAATATATTGTGGGATGGGAGTTTAAAAAAATAATATGGGATTATGTTTCGCCGGCGCACTCCATCCCTTTCACGTTCATTTGGAGGCTGACCTTCCCGTTCCATTCGTTTTCTTCGAGGGCGAAGGCTACGTTTACAGACTTGGCGTTTCTGGCCTCGGTAAAGCGGCCGCCCATGCCGAAGGCTATGGCGTCCATGACGATGCTGCCGTTTGTGAGGGAGAGTTTGAGGTGCTTTTGCCCTACAATTTTGGGCGGGTAGCGGTGTTTCAGGCCCCGGCAGAGCAAAACAGGGCGCATGTTGCTTGGGCCAAAGGGCTCCATCTGGTTGATTATGCGCAGGAGTTTGGGCGTGAGCTCGTCTATGGAAACCTCGATGTCGGCTGTGACTCTCGGCGCGAGGTTTTCTATTGTGGTTTTGGATTTTACGGCGGCGTTGAACTTTTCGCGGAAGGCATCAATCCTGTTGGCTTGCAGGGAGAGGCCGGCGGCGGCGGCGTGGCCGCCGTAAGATTCGAGAATGTCCTTGCAATCGTTGAGCGCGTCTAAAAGGTGGAAGCCGGAAACGCTGCGGCCTGAGCCTTTCGCGAGGCCGTCTTCGCCTATGGATATGAGGATGGAGGGGCGGCTGAACCGCTCTACCACCTTTGAAGCTACAATGCCGATTACTCCCACGTGCCAGTCGGAATTTGCGGCCACAAGGCCGTAGTCGTTTTCGGGGGTGCAGTTGGCCTCTACCCACTTGAAGGCCTCTTCCGCTACGAGACTGTCCAGCGCGCGGCGCGACAGGTTCGCCTCTTTCAGTTCCCTCGCGTAAACGGCGGCGAGCGCCGGGTCTTCGGTCAGTAAAAGCTCCACTCCTCTGCCGGGGTCGCCCAACCGCCCCACCGCGTTTATGCAGGGCGCGAGCTGGAATACTACCTGGCTTGTGGAGAGGCGCTTGCCGGTCAGGCCCTGCGCCTCGATTAACGCCTTGAGGCCGGTGACGGCGGAGTTTTGTATCAGCTCGAAGCCAAGCGCAGTGATGATGCGGCTCTCGCCGGTCATGGGGACGATATCGGCGGCGGTGCCGAGCGCTGCGAGGTCTAATAAGTCAGACCAGAGATCGCTGCCGCGGCCCATAAATTTCCCGATGGCCTGGCAAAGTTTCAGGGCTATGCCCACGCCGGCCAGAGATTTATCGGGATATGGACAATCATGCAGCTTGGGGTTGATGACGGCAACGGCGGCCGGCAGGCCGTCTTTGGGTTCGTGGTGGTCGGTGATTATCACATCCATACCTAATGACGACGCCAGCTCTGCTTCCTTACACGCGGTAACGCCGCAGTCTACGGTGATGATGAGCGCCGCGCCTGATTCCGCCGCGTGGCGCACGCCGGTTTCCGACATGCCGTACCCCTCCGTCAGCCTGTTCGGAAGGTAATAATCGCAATTGCAGCCGAGGCGTTTTAATACCCTTATTACCAATGCCGTCGATGTAACGCCGTCAACATCATAATCTCCGTAGATTACAATCTTTTCTCCATTGTCAATTGCCTGTTTTACGCGCGCGGCGGCTTTCTCCATGTCCTTAAAGATGAACGGGTCGTGGAAGTTGTCTAATTTGGAGCGGAAGAAATTTTTGCATTGATCGTACGTAGTAAGCCTGCGCCCGGCGAGTATAGACGCGGCGGCGAGCGGAATGCTCAGCTCGTCCGCCAGTTTTTGGGCGGCCGCCTTGTCTACGTCTCTTAGGATGATTTTTTCGCGCAGCGCCTTAAAACTCCCGGTTTGGCTCATGATGGCGCCGCCGGCGTGAAGAGCGCGCTCAGGTGGCTGTCTTCCAGCGGTATGATAAGCTTCTCTATCGCGCTGATCTTATGGCCAGAGAGGCTGAAGCGGTAGTCATCCCATGTTAGTTGCAGGGATAGCTGGCGCTCGAAAGCGGCGCTTAAACCCGGTGTCATCGGCTTTAGGTAGACGATGAGCGCCTTTATCAGGTTGACGCAGGTAACGATGACGGCGGCGGCGGCGTCCTTATCCCCGGCCTTTATCGACTCCCACGGCTTGCTGTCCTGAAAATACTTGTTGCCCACGCTGCCCAGCGCGTGGATCTTTTCGACGGCGAGCTTGTAGTCCCCGCTTTCGTACCATCCGGCGATTTCGGCAGCGGCGGATTCGACCTGAGACGCGACGGAATCATCCCACTTTGCCTGAGGGATACTGTTATCGAAGTACCTCTCGCAAAAAACCATCGAGCGGTGGTGCAGGTTGCCGATGTTGTTGGCGAGCGTGGTGTTGACGCGCGTTATCAATTCATCCTTATTAAGATCGAGGTCGGCGCTTACCGGCGACAGTTTTGATCCGTAGTAGAAGCGCAAAAACTCAGCGGCCTGTGGATGGCTGATTTTTTCGAGATACTCCCGCGCCAAAATAAACGTCCCTCTCGATTTTGACATCTTCTCGCCCTGAATATTAAGGAACCCGTGTATCCTAAGGCTTGCAGGGACAGCGAAATCAGAGTTGTCCAGCATTACCGGCCAGAAGAGGGCGTGGAAGTAGACTATATCCTTGCCTATAAAGTGGACGATCTCGGCCGGCGCGCCCTTCTTCCAGTAGTCCATCGCGCTGCCGCCGTGATCTTTGCAGTACCGCTCGGTTGACGAGAGGTAACCTATCGGCGCGTCCATCCATACATAAAAAAATTTGTTCTCCGTGCCGGGGATCTTAAAGCCGAAATAGGGCCCGTCCCGCGATATGCACCACTCTTTCAGCCCTTCGTCAATCCACGTCTTGACAAAATTCCTCATGTCGGACTGGAGGACGCCCGGGCGGTTGATGAATTCGCGCAGGAACTCCTCGCGTTTCGCCAATTCTACGTAGATATGGGTCGATGAGCGCATTACCGGCGTGTTGCCGCAGATCCCGCAGGCGGGGTCGATGATGTCGATCGGTTCATAAGTAGCTCCGCAGGCCTCGCAGACATCGCCGTACTGCTTTGGGGCCTTGCAGCGCGGGCAGATCCCCACTATAAAACGGTCCGGTAAAAAACGCTTGTCGTGCTCGCAGTAGTACTGGTTGATCTCTTTCTCTATGACAAGCCCGTTCTTGCGGAGATTCTCGTAGATCAATTCGGCGTAATGGCGGTTTTCATCCGAATTGGTCGTGTAGTAGATGTCGAAACTGATATTGTACCCGGAATAATCCTTAATGTGGCTCTCGCGGGCCTTGTCGATCAACTCCTCAGGGGTGATGCCCTGGCGCATCGCGCTCAGTTCTATAGGAGTACCGTGGGTATCGTCGGCGCAGACATATAAAACCTCGCGCCCCCTCAGCCGGTTGTACCTTGCGAAGATATCGGTCTGCACAGCTTCGAGCAGGTGCCCGAGGTGGATATCGCCGTTTGCGTACGGCAGGGCGCTTGTTATCAGTATGCGTTTACGTTCGTTATCGTTTAACGGCATTCCCGGTCATCCCTTTCTTCAAATCGTCCGGCTCTAACCACTCCTGCGAATCGCCGAAGTGTACGAGGCCCTTGTTTTGGAATATATTGATGTAATTGAGCGTCCCTTCCTTCTCCCCAAAGCGGATTCTTGAGCCGACCGGCGGAAACTCGCTGAAGATATCTATGTACATCTCGTTTTCGTACCTCAGGCAGCAGAGCAGGCGCCCGCAGTTGCCGGAGATTTTGGTGGGGTTCAGCGCGATCTGCTGGTCCTTGGCCATCTGCGTGGTGATCTGCTCGAACTCGTTCAAAAACGCGTTGCAGCACTGCTTGCGCCCGCAGACCCCGCACCCGCTGATGCGTTTAGCCTCGTCGCGCACGCCTATCTGGCGCAGCTCTATGCGCGTGCGGTAGATGGACGCGAGCTCCTTGACGAGTTCCCGGAAGTCTACGCGCTGGGCGGCGGTGAAGTAGAAGGTGATCTTGCTGCCGTCGAACTGCATCTCCACATCGACCAGCTTCATGTCTAACTTGAAGTGCTTGATCTTTTCGCGGCACACCTTGAACGCAGACTTCTCTTTTTCCTGATTTTTCTTCAGAACCTCCAGATCGTTATCCTGCGCCTTGCGGATGATGCTGCGCGTTTCGCCCTTGCCGCGCTTGAGCTTTACGAGCGACCCGACGCACGAGGCCTTGCCCAGGTCCTGCCCGCGCTCGGCCTCCACCACTATGTACTCGCCCTCAAGGATTTCGAGCTCGTTGCGGTCTTTGAAGATCGCCTTGCGCTCGCCCTTAAAGACAACCTCGACTAATTTACTGTTCTTCGCCATTTAGCATCTCCATAAGCGTACAGGCAAAATTGACCATCGTCAGCGTAACATTCCCTCGAGCTCCAAGGGAGTTGAGCGTGCTCTGGCATAGCCTGACATACCGTTCGGCATCGGCCGGCGCGGCGGTTTCGGGAAGGGCGATCTGGTAAGATACCCCCAAATTAATATAATTCATGGACGCGCCGAATTTCCTGAAAAAAGCGAACCGTAGCAATTGTATGAGGCACGAGAGCGTTTTTTGGCATGATAACAGGGCGTTTTCCCCGCCGGCGAGGCGCTCTGCGGCCTGCGTCGCGGCCTCCCAGCCGCCGCGGAGGGCGTCGTTCCAAAGGATGGCAGCCGCCTCGCAGCACTCTTCGAGGTCCTCCCCGAACTCCTCCATCGCCGCGCCGATGGAGCCGCAGAGGCATGCGGCCTCAATCCGCGGGTCGGGGGGGACGGCAGGGCCGGGCGTCTCATCCGTTGCATTATTGGTGTTCGCGCTGCCATTGGCCTTGGTATCGGGTTTGATGGCGGCGCCCGCCCCCGCGAACAGGTCGTTGCCGAAGAGATCGCCGCCGAACAAGTCGTTGTCCGCGACGCTCTTTTTGACCTCTTTCTTGACAAATTCGATCTCGCCGCCGGTCTCCTCCGCCGGATCCGCCCCCTCAGGCATCCTCCCGAGCGTACCGGCGCGCAGACGCTTATAGAGCTCAAGCCTCACGGTGTCCGGCGGCAGCAACGCGAACCGCATTATTTGGCACCGGGACACTATCGTAGGCAAAACGGCGTGCAGCTTGTCCGTCAGCAGTATCATCACCGTCCCCGGCGGCGGCTCCTCCAGCGTTTTTAGCATAGCGTTGGCAGACTTATCGTTCATGGCCTCCACGCCGTCGATGATCACCACGTTGGCCGGCCCCTCGTTCCCGCCGCGCATAACCGCCTCCATGGCCTCGCGGATCCAGTCTACCGGGATGTTGGGGATGCCGCCGTACTGCGGGAGCCTGTAGGGGTCGCCGAGCCGCCGCTTAGCCGCGGCCGCCGCGAGGGCCCACCCCTCGTCGGAGAGGCTGCCGCCGTCTTTCTTGTGCTCGGGCAAAAGGACAAGCGGCATTATCACGTGGAAATCAGGGTGCGAGTACGCGCCCACCTTCCTGCACGCCGCGCACTCGCCGCACGGGCGGACATCCTTGTGCTGACACAAAAGCGCCATCGCGAGATCAACCGCCGCCGCGAACTTCCCCGTCCCGCGCTCGCCGGAAAAGAGGTACGCGTGCCCAAGCGTCCCGTTCCCGAACGCGTGGCCGATAACATTCTTCACGCGGTCCTGGCCTATAAGTCTGTTCCATTTAAGTATTGGCATAATCTATAAATATACCATTATCCCGCCGCAAAAAGCAAATCGGCCCGCCGCAAACCCAATATTTCAGCCTGCGCCGGCCGCGGGCCCGGCATTACACCGGCGCGCTGCGGCGCGGTTTATAGAGCCCTTTTTTGTTATTTGCCGCCCCGGTACCACCGGAACAGCCGCCCCAGGCCGTCCTCAATTTCGACCTTGTGGCGCCAGCCCAGACCGTGCAGCTTGGTGACGTCGGTCAGTTTCCGCATTGTTCCGTCGGGTTTTGATGGATCAAATCTTATTTCTCCGTGATAGTCAACTGTTTTGGCTACGGTATCGGCCAGATTTTTGATGGATATTTCTTTGCCGGTGCCTATGTTGATGTGGCAGTTGCGGATTTCGTTTTTATTGCTGGACATTGATGCGGCGATGTCTTTGAAGTCGACGCGCTCTAAAATGTGGACGCAGGCGTCGGCCATATCCTCGCTCCATAAAAATTCGCGCAGAGCGTTTCCGGTTCCCCACAGTTCTACCCTGTCGCCGTAAATGCCGTATGTTGACAGTGCGGAAATCAGTTTATCCTCAGACGCGCTGCCGTCGATATTGTTTATGGGGCGGGTGGACAGGTCTTGGCGGATGCTTGCAGTATCCCCGTTCATCAAACATTTAGCTAAAAATATCTTCCGCATTATTCCGGGGATGACGTGGCTGTTTTCCAAATGGAAATTATCCCTCGGCCCATACAAATTAGTGGGCATGACGGCGATGTAGTTTGTCCCGTATTGGAGATTGAAGTTCTCGCACATTTTGAGCCCTGCGATCTTTGCGATTGCGTATGGCTCGTTTGTGTATTCCAGTTCTCCCGTAAGTAAAGCGTTTTCCGTTATGGGCTGCGGCGCGTTTTTGGGGTAGATACAGGTGCTGCCGAGGAACAGCAGTTTTTTGACATCGTGGCGGAATGATTCGTAGATTACGTTTTGCTGTATTTGCAGGTTTTCGCAGATAAAGTCGGCGCGGCAGGTGTTGTTTGCCATGATCCCGCCCACCTTTGCCGCCGCGAGGATTACGCAGCTGGGGCGCTCGCTGTCAAAAAATCCCCGTACAGCGGCCTGGTCCAGCAAATCCAGTTCCTTATGACTTTTGCCGATGATGTTGCTGTAGCCTTTGGCGGAGAGGTTGTTGAGGATGGCTGATCCGACTAATCCGTTGTGTCCGGCGATATAGATTTTTGAATTCTTGTCCATCGCGCCTCAATGTCCCCGCGGCTGCTGCACGTACCGCATATCGTGTTCGATCATTATCCTCACCAAATCCTTAAACGGTGTCATCTGCGGATTCCATCCGAGCAGCGTTTTTGCCTTTGTCGGGTCGCCAAGCAGCTGCTCTACCTCGGCGGGGCGGAAATACTTGGGGTCTACTTCCACTATGATTTTACCGCTGGCGGTATCGATGCCTTTCTCGTTGATCCCCTCGCCCTCCCATCTCAAATTGATCCCTGCCCCGGTGAACGCCAGTTCCGCGAATTCCCTTACGGAGTGGTACTCACCGGTCGCGATTACGAAGTCCTCCGGCTCCTTGTGCTGGAGCATCATCCACATGCACTCGATATAATCCTTTGCGTACCCCCAGTCGCGCAGGGCGTGCAGGTTGCCGAGGTAGAGCTTGTCTTGCAGTCCGTGGGCTATCCGGGCCGCCGCGAGGGTGATTTTCCTTGTCACGAAGTTCTCGCCCCTGCGTTCCGATTCGTGGTTAAATAAAATCCCGTTGACGGCGAACATCCCGTAGCTTTCGCGGTAGTTTTTGGTGATCCAGAAGCCGTACTGCTTGGCCACGCCGTAGGGGGAGCGCGGGTAGAACGGCGTGGTTTCCTTCTGGGGGACTTCCTGGACCTTGCCGTAGAGTTCGGAGGTGGATGCCTGGTATATCCTTACCTTTTGCTCCATGCCGAGTATCCTGACCGCCT
Organism: Chitinispirillia bacterium; assembly: GCA_009786575.1. Taxonomy (GTDB): domain Bacteria; phylum Fibrobacterota; class Chitinivibrionia; order Chitinivibrionales; family Chitinispirillaceae; genus GUT77. Next base: position 15,061 of record WQRV01000069.1, read on the forward strand.
CGAGCAGCCTCAGGGTACCCACGGCGTCGGCCTCGGCAGTGTACTCGGGGACGTCGAAGGAGACCTTGACGTGGCTCTGGGCCGCCAGGTTGTAGACCTCGTCGGGCTGGGTGAGCCGGAGTATGCGGATGAGCGAGCTGGAGTCGGTCATGTCGCCGTAGTGGAGGTTGACCGCGCGCCTGTGGTGCATGTCGCGGACCCAGTCGTCAAGGTATAGGTGCTCGATGCGGCCTGTGTTGAACGACGACGAGCGGCGGAGCATTCCGTGTACCTCATACCCCTTTTCGAGCAGAAATTCGGCCAAAAAACTGCCGTCCTGGCCGGTTAT
>WQRV01000070.1 GCA_009786575.1 Chitinispirillia bacterium
CGGGCCTGTGTGCCCGCCCGCGATGCCGGGATTGCGGTATACGTCAAATCAAACGCAATATCGCAATTCCGGCACGGGCGATCGGGGACGATCGCCCCTACGAGCATTATCGGTGAAAATGATCATTTACCGAAATTCCGGGTATGGTGCGTTGCACGCAACGCACCAATTTAATCTTTTGACTTACCCGCGTACCGTAGAAGCGAACTACTTTCATGCCGGGCGGCGAGCAGTTCCATTGGCGCTGATGTTTCTGCGGCCGAGATGTGAATGCAAAGGCTTGCATGCTCCCGCCGGCACAGCAAGCCGCCTCTTTTCCCCCATAAACGGTATCACGACGGCACAGTGAGGCGACAAAACATAATCCCATAATAATTTGATTTTGACCTTATAATGAGGCGGCAAAACATTATCCCATATTGTTTTTAAAAAGCAACGCTCAAGTTATGCCGTCACGCCCTTAATTTTCCCGAGCAAGTCAAGTCCGCCCATCCCCATTTTGGAAAACGCGAACCACTTTCTGCCCAAATCCTTGAGGCTCGCCCCGAGGTGGTAGACATCTTTATCGTCGATTATCAGGAACCTGTCGTGGCTAAGGTTGAATGTTTTGGCCTCTATCGCCGGATACTGCTGGTTAAATTTCGCGATATCTAACTTGAGCTGCTTGGATATGTCTTTGGTCAGCAGTGTGACGTTCACGTTTTTGGCTTTTTTGGCGAGTACGGTGAGTACGGATTCATCGATGTAGTTGTCTATCAGGACTATGGATTGCTTTGCTGATTTGATGATTTTATTGGCGAGAGCGTATGCGTCGAATATTTGCCCGTCGAAGAATACGCCTTGGACGGGCGGCAGGGCGGTTTTGACAAAGAAGTCGATTTTTTCCTCGGTTTTGGCTACACGTTTTTCCGTTTCGGCGGCAAGTTTTTCCACACGTTCTATCCGGTGATTTATGGCATAGCCTTTAAGTATGTAATCTTTCAGGATTTTATTTGCCCACCGGCGGAACCGGGTGGCATTTATTGAGTTTACGCGGTATCCGACGGACAGGATGGCGTCGAGGTTGTAATATTTGGTGTGGTATACTTGTTTGCCATCGTTACCCACATGTTCCAAAATGGAACATATGCTATCTTCTTCCAATTCACCGCATTTGTATATGTTATTCAAATGTTTGGTAATAGCGGGCCTTTTTGTCCCGAACAATTCCGCTATTTGCGCCTGCGTGAGCCAGACGGTCTCTTTTTCCAGCCTGACCTCAACCAGCACCGTGTCGTTAGGCTGGTACAGCACGATTTCGCCCTTATCCATACCTGCAAAATCCCCCTGATTGTCTATGAACTAACCGCGAGTTGCGGTATACCGGTCAAAAATATATTATGGAAATTTGAAAAATCAAGTCCGCCCATCCCCATCTTGGAAAACGCGAACCACTTTCTGCCCAAATCCTTGAGGCTCGCCCCGAGGCGGCAGGCGTCTTTGTTGGTGTCGGGTTGCGGTGCGGCGTCTGTGGCGATACGTGTCTCACTTCCCCCCAATTTCCAACGCCATCCCCGGCGGCAGAGTTGTAATATGCTGTTAACCTATTGAATTATAACGAAATTGTGGACAGGTACGCCCAAAGGTACAAGAAAGCGCTGACGGCAAAATAGGGCGCTCCACGCCGGCCATCTGTGGGGCGGCCGTTGGAGCGGCCGCCCCACATTTTACACAATCTTTACACGCCCCTCATACATTGATAACACCGGCGCGGTATTTTATCTATTGGCGGATATTATTTTTAGGAACCGTGGTATCCGTAAGTATCACCAACATTCAAAAGACAAGGACTGTTTCCTATTATGGTAGCGATTATCGACATCGGTTCCAACACCATCCGTCTCTGCGTCTACGAAATCAGCGCCGACGGCGACATCCGCCAGATGTTCAAGATGAAGGACGTTGTGGGGCTTGCCGGGCATATCGACAAGAAGAACCTCCTTACGCAGGACGGGATAAAGGAGACCTGCGCGTCGCTGACTAAGTTCCGCGAGGCGCTTGCGGGGATGGACATCTCCGAGACACACACTTTCGCCACCGCGTCGCTGCGCAACATACTCAATACCGCGCAGGTCGTGGAGGCCGTCAAGCGGGCGACCGGGTACGACGTGACCGTCATCTCCGGCGAGGAGGAGGCGATCTGCGACTTCATGGGCGCTACCAACCGCACGCCGATAACCGACGGCCTGCTTGTTGACATTGGCGGCGGGAGCACCGAGCTTGTGCTCTGCAAGAACGGGAAGTTGGAGCAGGCGGCGTCGGTCGCCATCGGGTCGCTGAACATGTTCTCGCGGCACGTATCGCGGGTGCTCCCCTCGCGCGCGCAGACCGAGCGGATCCGCGCGGACGCGGCCGATAAGCTTACGGCGGCTTTCAAAAGCAAGCCCATAAGCGCGATATGCGGCGTGGGCGGATCCATGCGGGCGCTCTACAAGCTCAACAACTCCGTCTTCAACGAGCCGCCGGAGAACCGGATAGTGAGCGCCAAAAACGCGAAGAAACTTTTGGGCCTCATCGAGACCGACACGCACATGATGGTCGGCAAGATACTTAACATCTGCCCGGAGCGCATACACACAATCACGCCGGGGTTCATCATCCTCGGCGCGATCATAAGGAAGTACGGCTGCAAGACGATCATCGTCAGCGAGTCCGGCGTGCGCGAGGGGTACCTGATACGAAATGTTTTACGCAGGGATATAGGGAAACCGGGAACGCCGGTCGCCCTGGTAAGCCGTAACGGAAAGGGGGGCGGGGGTGGCAGCTGATACCAACCCCGCCCCGCCGTTGCGCGCCCGCCGATACTACACATCCTTACCAAAGGGACCAACACTTATATGGGTACCGCAAAGGAACTCTTAAGCTACACACAAAACCGCGAGCTCTCGTGGCTCAAGTTCAACGAGCGCGTGCTTGAGGAGGCGCAGGACAAGAGCGTCCCCATCCTCGAGCGGCAAAAATTCATCTCCATCTTCTCCAACAACCTCGACGAGTTCTTCATGGTTCGCGTGGGCAGCCTGCTCGACCTGTCTATCGAGCACAACTCCGCGATAGACAACAAGTCGGGCCTCTCGCCGAGCGGGCAGCTTGAAAAGGTCTACGAGGCTGTGCGTCCGCTCTACGCCAAGCGCGACGAGGTGTACGCGGAGGTGGAGGCGGAGCTGCGGCAGCACGGCATCGGCTCGCTTGACATGGCGGAACTCGCGCCGGACGACAGGAAGTACGTCAAAAACTACTTCAAATTAGAGGTCCTGCCGGTGATGTCGCCGCAGATAGTTGGCCCGCGCCACCCGTTCCCCCACCTGTCAACCAAAACCATACACGTAGCCGCGATGCTGCGGCGCAAAAACAGCGCCATGATCGGCATTGCCGCAATGCCCGACACCGTGCCGGGAGTCATATTCATCCCCGGCGACGATATCCGGTACGTCACGCTCGACAAGGTCGTCCTCGAATACGTAGACACCCTGTTCGAAATGTACGAAATCGCCGATAAAAACATCCTCTGCGTAACGCGCAACGCCGACATCGACTACGAAGAGGAGGGCAGCGAGGAGATCGAGGGCGACTTCCGCTTCATCATGAAAAAACTGCTCAAAAAACGCCGCCGCCTGTCGGCAGTGCGCTTAGAGATGATGAACCAGCCAAGCGCGGAGTTCGAAAAAATCCTCTGCGACAGGCTGCAGGTCGGCAAACGCGAACTGTTCGTCACCAAAACGCCTATGAAGTTCAGCTACCTCTCGCTTGCCAACAGCAAACTGCCGGCGCACGTCAAGCAATCGATGTCGTACCCGCCCTTCACGCCGCACGTCTCCGTAGATATCCCAAAAAAGGAGAGCATCATGAAGCAGATGCGCAAGCAGGACTTGCTTCTGATGTACCCGTTCGAGAGCATGGAGCCGTTTCTGAAATTGGTAAAAGAGGCCGCGCACGACCCCGCAGTCGTATCAATAAAAATCAGCATCTACCGCGTAGCCCAAAAGGCGCGGTTGATCGAGTACCTCTGCGCCGCGGCGGAAAACGGGAAAGATGTTACCGTGCTGATAGAACTGCGCGCAAGGTTCGACGAGCAGAACAACATCAACTGGTCGGAGCGCTTGGAAGAGGCCGGGTGCCGCCTGATATTCGGCTTCGACGGGGTAAAGGTCCACGCGAAGCTCTGCCTCATCACCCGCAAGGACCGCGGCGAAATCCAGTACATCACCCAGGTAGGCACAGGCAACTTCAACGAAATCACCGCCGAGTTCTACACCGACCTGAGCCTGATAACGGCCGACCCAAAAATCGGAGCGGAAACCAACCGCTTCTTCCGCAACATGGCAATCGCGAACCTTTCCGACAACTACGACCTGCTCTTAGTCGCGCCGAGCAACCTCAAAAGCACCGTCCTCGCCCTCATAGACGAGCAGATTGCGCTCGGCGCGGAGGGGCGGATCGTGCTGAAGCTCAACTCGCTGACCGACATAGACGTAATCAAAAAACTCTCGGAGGCCTCGTGCGCCGGGGTGAAGACCGACCTGATAATACGCGGCATCTGCTGCATCGTCCCCGGAATCCCCGGCGCTACGGAGAACATTACCGTAACAAGCGTGGTAGGCCGTTACCTCGAGCACTCGCGCGTCTACAGCTTCGGCGCAGGCGCGGAACAGAAAATGTACATCTCATCCGCCGACATGATGACAAGGAACACGATGAAGCGCGTGGAGATCGCCGGGCCTATTCTTGACGAACAGGCAAAGGCAAGGATCAACGGCATGATCGATCTGGTCCTGCGCGACAACGTGAAAGCAAGAAGGCTCAGAAGCGACGGGTACTACGAAAAAATACCGCACGGCAGCGGCGAACCGGTTGACAGCCAGGAAACGCTCATGCGCAAGGCGTGGGAGTGCATCGAACACGCCAAACAGCAGGAGAAGACGGTAGCCGTCGAGAAAAAGATAAACAAGGACGGGGTGATGAAAGCGAGCGTTAAGGGGTGGCTGATACGGATGATCGACAGGATTTGAATCCTGAGGCAAACTGCGTTCGTCCGCACTACACACGCCTTCCGGCACTACCTTACCGGCGCACACAACGTACAGACAAGCCGTACGCCTTGTCGTAATTCTCGACCATATTGACAGGTTCTAAATTGGAGGCCATACGTATGTATCTGCTTTTCAATCCGTCCGTATGCTCCGAGGCACTCCACCATAAGCCTTCGGTGTTAACTTGGCGGAAGTCACCATCGATGTAGCGGTATCCGCCGGGCAGGGCCGAAAAACCGTACTCGTCTGTACCGCCTACAAAACCGCCAACAACACTCCACCCATCCTTAGACCTCAATTTCGGCCCTGCCTTACCCCAGCCACCAACCGCCAGAGTCAGATTCTCCCAATCATTAATATCAGGTAAACTCCATCCGGCTTCACTGCAAAGGGTCTTCGCTGTTTCCCACTTATATAATCTGCCGTATTTTTTACAGTTGTTAGGATCGTTGGCATAACACCAACTGCTGTCTGTCACGCAATTGAGATTTTCCGCCATCCACGTTAAGTTACCTATTTTTTGCTCCCTCCCTGTGTAAGTACAACCGTTGCCACCGCCGGCATCATTCCATTTCGCATACAGAGTAATGCTGGCGTTTGGAGTGTACGTGGCTCCTGCCGGGTAATTCGTACCAGTGCCGTTCGCGCTGGTATTCCATCCGCCGAAAGTGAAACCGGTCTTCGTAAGCACGTTTCCGTTTGCAAGCGTTACGCTGTTTCCGTCAGTTACAGTTTGCTGCGGGGGCGGAGTTCCACTACCGCCGTTAATGTTATAGGACACGGTATATACGTTATCGGGAAGGCATGGAGTACCCGCCGCAACGCTGGCGTAATCGCCGCAGTAATCCTTGACCTGCGCGCAGGTACAGAGCAACAGCGCGAGGATGGGAAAGTATCCGTACAGATTGCCTAATGACAGTTTTTTATTTGAGGCGGACATTGGTTATCCTTCTAAAAAAATATGTGAATGGTTACGCCGCCAAGCAGGACGGCCGCGCCGGCAGCATAGGCGATATTCCGGTTTTTCTCTGATTTTTTTACTTTGTCGTAATCAGCCTTGCCGTTATAGTCACGCCCTACGTCCCCGTTTTGGATAATTCCGTACGTGATAAGCCCGGCGCCCAGAACATCGAAGCCGACCGCCCAGTATGTGGATTTTGAAGCGGATTTCGCGGACGGCGCAGCTATTGGCGCTGGGGCGGTCCGTGTTCTGCCGTCGTTGGTTACGTTTTCGGCTGTATGTGCGGCGGAGCGTGTCTCGGCTGCTGTTTGCCCCCTGAACATGATACTCACCACTTCCTCCGATGCCTGCGTAAGGTCTTGCGCCGATTGCAGCGGGCTGAAGGCCTGGCCGATAAAGACAACCTCGGCGGTTTCCACGTCTACTACGCGGGCGGAGATTTGGTAGGAACCGAAGGCGGGGGTAATGGCCGCAATGCAAACGAATTTAACGCCGAACTGACGGCCCAGCTCGCTGATCTGGCTGTCGTCTATGGCCCCGCTGCGCTGGATCGTCTGCTCTCGTTCAATCTCGGCGAGGAACGCGCCGGAGCGCTCTATGCCCCGGTACCTCCCGCTGTTTACAAGGGAGGAGAGCATTACCGTGCCAAGCGCACTCTTCTCGTCGTCGCCGATGTTGCCGGTAACGTAAACCGCGATTCGCGGCTGGTCCTGGGCAAGGACCGGGGCAGCGATGAATGTTAACACGATTAGAAATCGCGTTAATTTCTTAATCATTTATAAATTCCTGTCTTTACACTCCGCCCATCCGGCGGGAATTGGGTTATATCATATTTGTATTTATAGATTCACCGATGCAAGGGGAGACACAAGCGTTTGGCCGGCCTCCCCCCTGCTACGCTCCTTAACGTACACACCGTACCGAAAACGTGAACCCCTTGAGATCAGGTATCTCCTCCATAGAGTAGCTATCCGACCCCATTCGCCGGTACCAGGCGCCATTCGCATCGTACTCCGTGGCACTCCACCAGGAGCCTTTTTCTCCGTACATTTTATTATGGAAAGCACCATCGGGAAAACGGTGGCCGCCCGGCAGGGCCGAAAAACCATAATCGTCTGTTCCATTGCCAGGCCCCCACCCGCTGACAGCCTTCAACTTAGTTCCAGCATCTGATGCCCCGCCCACGAAATCAGTTAATGCCTTCCATTCCGAATTACTGGGAACATGCCAACCGGAAGGACAAATGCCCTGATGTTCCTCCTGTACCCGGTTCGCACAGATAGTGTTATTGCAGCCTGACAGAAGTACCATAACCGTCGTCCAATCGTAAAGACGGCCATATTTGTCGCAATTGTCGGGGGAATTATCGAAACATAGGCCCATATTTCCTTCCCCACCGGCATAATTCAAATTATCCCTCATCCACGTCTGGTCACCTATCTTTACCGTACGGTAACTTTTTCCATCTCTGGCGTCAATAAAAGTGCCAAATATCTCCTCAAATACGGCGGTAAGCGTCAAATCGCTGTCCATCGTGACCGTTACGGTAGAATTTGCAGACGCAGACGCCCCCGTCCATCCGGCAAATACATAGCCGTCATCCGCCGTGGCCTTTACGGTAACCCGCGTCCCGGCAAAATAGTTTTCCTGATCCGGATCGCGCGATACCTTCCCGCCGCCGGAAACGCTGACCGTAAGCGTATACTCGGGCAGAGGCTCAAAGTTGGCTGTTACAGCCGCGTCCCCGTTCACGGTTACGGATGCAGACACATTGTTCGCGTTTGCGATTGTGCCGGCGCCGCTTACCGTCCAGTTGATGAACTTGTATCCGGTTGCCGCCGTTGCCGAGATGTTAACCGCGGTTCCGGCGGTAATTCCGGTTTTAGGCTCCGGCGGGCTGACCGTGCCGCCGTCAACAGGGCTTGCGCCGACCGTCAGCGAGTACGTCACCGCAAAGTTGGCTGTAACTGTTGCGTCCCCGTTCACTATAACGTATGTGGACGCGCTGTTCGCGCTGGCTATCGTGCCGCTGCCGCTTACCGTCCAGTTGCTGAACGCGTATCCGGTTGCCGCCGTTGCCGAGATGTTAACCGCGGTTCCGGCGGCAATTCCGGTTTGCGGCTCCGGCGGGCTGACCGTGCCGCCGGCTGTCGGATCAGAGATGACCGTGAGTGTGTATGTGGGGTCATCGTCCCCGCCGCAGACGACAAACATCACCATTGCTGAAAGTACTGCCGCAAGCGCTAACGAGACACCGCTTCTAATTCCCAAAATCTTTGCCCTGCCCATAACTTGCAACCTCCGTTGGTTTGAACTGTGTATAATTAAAAATATAATCTTCTAAATTTACATCATTGCACTCGGAATGTCAAGACATCAGCAAAAAATCCATCCCCGCACCACTTGCCCCCGCATCCTCAGTATCATAAAACGGTGATTTATTGAAGAAACCGCCATAATTATGTACGCGCCGATTTTCGGATTGACCGAAAGAGAGTGGCAGGACGGAAATGAACGGGGGGCACGGCAGGGACAATGGCGGTTCCGGCGGTTGCGCAAGCGCACTATTTACTGCTTTACGCACCGTACCGGTAAGCCGTCTACAGCATCACCTTCTTAAAAACAAGCCGCTTTCGGTCCAACTCATATGTCAATAATACCGTGTTGTTTTCTCCCCGTAGCATCTGATACTCCGCCACATGCCGCCTACACCGATATTGCCGCGGTTGGTGCGCCCCCTTGCCACGCGGTTACTCCACCATCTCGAAGTGCACGACCTCGTTGATGTCGAGGCCGGTCATGTTCGAGTGGGTTACCTGGAAGGCTGCCTGCGACTGCAAGAGCTTTTTGCGGTTCAGGTCGAGCTTTGCGGTTCCGCGGCCGGAACCGGAGAGCGGGTGTTTGCGGAGGCTGCCGCTGCCATCTTCAAGCATAGCAACCCGGTAGGTAAAGACCCAGCTGATCGCGGCTACCGGGAAGCCTTCCGGCGTTTTAAACAGGCTGTCTAACGTGTAGAGCTGGTATAGCAGGCCGTCGGCCTCGCCCTGTGGGATGGTTAGCGGAAACCGCTGTTCGCGCTCCCACGACGACCCGACCGCCATATCGGCGTTAGGCATGGCTGGAATCACCCTGGCCGGGCTGCGCATGATGTCCCAGGCGCCTGAGAAGACGCCGGGGATGCCGGCGGTGTCGCTGAGCGTCACCCCGTCCTCGGAGACCATCACCCGCAGATTGTTCAGGCGGCGCTCCACGTCGGACCGTTCGTCCTCGGCCATGAAGGGGGCTATGAGGTGCACATCGGCCAGATTGGCCTGCAGCGGCCCGGCGCCCGGCTGGCCCGGCTGCCCTTGCAGATAGGCCCGCAGCGACCCCGAAAAGTACTTCGCCGAGTCCTGCGGCGTCCCGGAAATGTCTACAGCGAGCAGGTAGCGCCACTCCGAAGCCTTGGAAAAGTCTATTTCTATGCGCGCGCGCTCCCTCTGGCCGCATCCGGAAAGCCCAAAAGCCAGCGCCGCCAACAAAACCGCGGTATTGATAATTCTTGCCATCAAAAGTTTCTCCTTGATAAAAGTCATCCCATACTATAGAATATAATTTAATGAACCGATAAACAAATAGTATCTGTGATATATTTTTTATCTTGGGGAAAAACATGAAAATGAACTCAAAAAGACGGTTTACGCTGGCGGCAGCGGCCCTGCTCGCCTTGTGCGCGTGGGCGTCCGCCGAGACGAGGGTGAGCGGGGTGATCGACCGCGAGGTCCGCTGGAAGGCCGAGGACGGCCCGTTCATCGTGGAAAGCGACCTTCTTATCTCGAAGCGTGGGAACCTCTACATCGCCCCGGGGACGCGGGTCATCATCAGGAGCAAAGACACTCTGGGGTCCACCCTCGCCCAGTTCGACAAGGCCGACTCAAGCCTCATATCCATCCGCGTGCAGGGTTCCCTAAACGCTGTTGGGCGCCGGAGCAACCCTATCATATTCGACCCGGAGCGGTTCGACCTAACCGGCTACACGTGGCGCGGGATAATTTTAGACGGCGCCGACCCCCAGAACACCCAGATCGCGTTCACCGAGATATCGGGCGCGACCACGGCGCTCACCATCAGGAACTCGAACGCGCTCATACGGAACAACGCCATCGAGAACAACAACATCGGCATCCACACCATACAGGGCGGGGCGCCGCGCATCCACAACAACCTGATCACCTCCTGCTTCACCGCCGGGATAAAGGTGGAGCGGAGCAACCCGGAGATACTGAACAACATCATCGCCTTCAACAACAACCTGGGGCTGTGGTGCGACAACTCGTCCAAGATCACGTTCAAGCACAACTGCGTCTTCGGCAACACCGACGGCAATTTTCTCGACTGCGACCCTGAGTTAGGCAAGCTCACGCGCCAGGTGAAGCGCAGGGACTCCACCGACGTCCACAACAACATCATCGCCGACCCGATATTCGCCGGTTCGGCAGCCGAGGCGAGGGCGATCGAGCTCGACATCACCCTGCAGACGGACTCGTCGAAGGTAAAGAATACGCGCCTGCTGCACCTCCCGAACCTGCAGTTCGGCACGAAGCCGCGCAGGGAGACCACCAATATGGGCAGCGAGGGCCGGCAGCTGTCGAAGTACTCGCCGTGCGCCAATGCCGGCGACCCGGGCTGGTCGTTTAAAAACGCCGACGGCACCAGAAACACGATAGGGATGACCGGCGGGCCCGATTTGTGACGCTGGTTTGCGCGGCGCTGCCGTCTCAGCGAATGTAGTTGATGCCCAACGTGACCTGGTTCAGGCGGCGGCCAGGCGTACGGTCAAAGTCCGCCATCCCCAACACCACCCTTGCGTCAAGCGAAAGCCGGTCGTTCAAATACCCGCCCAGCCCAATAACGACGCCGAAGTCCGCCACCGACCGCTCGCCGAGCACCGAGTACGGCTCGCTCTGCGCCGATTGCGGCTCGGCGCTCCACATGAGGCGGGTGTAGACGGGGACGTCCGGCTGAACCCCGGCAAGCGCGTATAGCGGAACTGCGGCGTAGGGCCGCCACTCCAGAAAAAAGGGGAACGACACAGCCAGCTCGCCCACCCCCGCGTACCTCGTGCTAAGCGGCTTCCTGAAAAGGACGGCGGGCAGGAATTTGAGCGCAGCGGCGTCATTTACAGTAATGCGGAGTATGGCGCTAACCTCAAAACCGGTACTGTGAACAACCTCGGTACGGTGCTTGACAAGAGACAGCGTCTCGCCGTCGAAGCTGTAGATATCTGCGCTCAGCCCGCTCACGAAAGAGTTGTTGTAGGCAACGCGGCGGCCAAACTTTATCCTCTTGGGGGCGGATGGGAGGTAGCCGTCAACAGACGGAGTGTGAATCCGCGGGGTAATGACAGCCGTTTCGCAGATCAGCGTATCGGCCGGTGCATTGATTGCGGGAGCCGGGATTACTTCGGCAAGTGATGAATCAGCGGGTATATCAACAGATAGTTCCGGGATGGTTCCGGCCGTTGATGTACCGGCAAGCGTATCAGCATGGATGACTTCGGCGAGTGATGAATCAACAATTGTACCGATGGACGGTTCAGGAACTGTTGATGTATCATCCGATGGTTCACGGATGATTTCGGATATTGGCAATTCAACGGGCGGATCAATGCGGTTGATTTCAGCTGTTGACGTATCAACAGCACGCACGATATCAGCATCCGCAAAAGACGCGGCTGCACAGAGCAGCAGGAGGACCAGCGGTATTAATGTTTTTCTCATGCCGCTACCTCAGTATCACCGTTGAGATGTTTTTGGGGCCCCCGCGTTCCGCCGCTTCAAGCACATACTTGCCGGACGGTACTCTTCGCAGCGGCAATCTCGCCCCGCCGGAGATGTCGTACCCGGCGGCAACCCTTCCCTTCATGTCAATCAGCCTGACCCGCAGGACAGCCCCTGCAGGCGCGTTGACGTACATCGTTCTGCCGGCGACCCTCACGCGGGGGATGTTTTCTGCGCGGCTGTGCATTTTCTGTTTCGGGCCATGCCGTATCTCCGGCAGACCGGGCGGGAATTCGCGCAGCCACGGATATCCGGCGCCGCCGCTTATCCCCCAAACATTCTCAAAGTCCCATCCCGCGTAAGTGCTTAACGATTTCATCTCTGCCGGTGTTTTTCCGGTACCCAGCGCCGACAGGCCGCGCCCGCTGGCCGCTATGTCCCAAAAGCACGCAGCCGCCCTCCCGCCGTCAGAGCCAAGCGTACCCACGAGCCCGCCGGCGCTTAGATACATCCCCACTACGCTCCCGGACGAATAGCACCGCGTCAACACTGCCCTGCCCGACACTTCGCCAATCAATCCGCCGGCCGCCGCCCGCCCGTTCACGCTTCCGGCGTTATAGCTGTGCTGCACAGCGCCGCCATCATACCTGCCGGCCAGGCCGCCGGCGTAGTCTCCCCCATCCACCCTTCCCGTAAACCGGCTGAGCGCAATGAACGATCCGGCGCCTATGCCCGTCAGCCCGCCGGCCCCGGATTCCCCTCCGCCAACCATAGCCGACGATGCGGAGCGGCTGATGAGCGACGCCTTCGCGTAACCGGCGAGCCCGCCTACACTCAACGCGCCGCGCACAGCCCCTGCCGTAACGCAGCTGTCAATTATCGTATTAACCGCCGACCCCGCAAGCAAACCCGCGCTGCCGCGCCCCGCTATCTCCGCCTCCACATGAACCCCGATGATCTGCGCGTTCTCAAGGCAGCCGAAAAAGCCTGCACTGCCGCTGTCACTATAATTAACAACAAGCCCGTGTATCCTGTACCCGTTCCCCCTGAACACGCCGCTGAACGGTACGGCAGCGGTACCCACAGGCTCAAAGTGCCTGCTCACAGAAAGGTCTATATCGCCGGCCAGCTCGTAGTTGCCATCCAGCGGATAGATGCCTCGAGAGAGAAAAAGCAGGTCGTCACTGTTTGATAGCCGGATATACGCCTTGCTGTCCTTCACAAAATACGCCATCAACGCCAAATCGCCCGCTGCCCGGTCCGTCCGCACAATACTTCCGTTGCCGTCGCTCCACCTTATAAAACGGTAGCCGCTGTCGGGCACCGCGGCGACTGACGGCCCGGCAGCGCCGCCCTCCACCGCGAACTCGCCGGTACCGGCGGCCAATCCGCTCTCGTGGCCCGCCCTTATCTTGCCGCCGGCCCCGGCTGTATACGAGAATGTATGCACAGGCACAACCGGGCCGCCGATGCGCGCAAACTCCGCGGTCAGCGACAAATCGGCAAAAGCCGTATCCACACGCACCGGACCGCTAAAGCCATCGCTCCACTTGACAAAACGGTAACCGTCCCAGGGCAGCGCCTCCACCGAAAACGATGACGCGCCAAACATCTGTTTCTTCTCGTATGCGTAAGCGTCAACAACCGCGCCCCCCGCGCCCATATCCAATACGCGGAGCCGTCCGCGCTCCTCACTGTCAACAGAATACGAAAGAGTACGGGTATAGATGGGAATAGCGGCAAGCTGCGGATAGTGCACGCCCTCAACAATGCTCCATACGCCATCAAAATCCCATTCCGCAAACGTGGTTCGCGACATCATCTCCGCCCTGCGCCTCCCCTCCCCGCCTGCCGACGACGCCTGCCCCGACGCGGCCACGTCCCAGTACGAGGCGCTCACCTCCGCGGCCCGCACGTAGGCGCTGTCCCGCAGCGTAATCCCCCGCTCGTTCCACAACGCAGACGCGGCAAAGTCCCGGCCGGCAAGCCCGCCGGTAACGCTCCCGCGTTTCGTACCCAGCACCGCGGCAAATGAAAAACACTCTTTAACGATCCCGCCAAACATATGCCCAATCAACCCGCCGGTATTGTTCTCTCCCCGCACGCTGCCGCCCGCAAAACTTTGCGATACCACCCCGCCGGCAGCAGTTGACAAAAAACCAACCAGCCCGCCGACGTTTTCCCGCCCGTCAACCGACGCGACGGAATACGACCCGGAGATCTCCCCGGCGCTCGCCCCCACAAGCCCGCCGGCGTTGCTCTGATCCCTGAGCGCAGCAACAACGCCCGTTCCGTAACAGTTCGATATCCGCCCGTTATTGGTTCCCGCAAGCGTACCGGCCGCAAAATACCCGATTACCGTATCGGCCTCAACGCCGACATTTGCCACATACGCGTCGTAACGGAGAACCCCGAACAATCCCGCATGGCCGCTGCCGGGGCGGTTGATGTAGAGATTGCGGATAACGAACGTCTCGCCCGCTCTGCTGTAAAACATACCCGAAAATGGGGCATCAAACGTACCTATCGGCACAAACGGGCGCACACGGCTGTCCGATGCGTCGATGTCGCGGACAAGCACGTACTCGCCGTCTATGGGAAATGACGGGTCGCGGCCGATCTTGCGGAGGTCGTCGAACGAGGAGACGGATATGGCGGCAGGCGTCTGCGCGGAAGCGGAGACTGTTAATAACACGGTGATAGCGGCAACGGCTGCCGCCAGCTTATGGATGATTCTATTTTTCATTGTGATATAAATATATATTATGGCCATTGTCTGAACTTTGATTTACGTGATTAAATGATTAATATGATTAAAAATCAACATCAAATTCACAACCTCCGCTGTTGACAATGCCGATTTTACCCTTTTGGCGTTTAATCAAGTAAACCATTTAATCAGGCGAATCAAGGTTCGGACGATATTTTTCATATCAACTCAAACTTTATAGAAAACGGTATCCACACCGACACCGCCTGATCCCCCCGCGTAGCCGGCTCGAACTGCAGCGTCATCAAAAACGCCCTGGCGATCTCGGCGGAATCGTAACCTATATCCTCAAGTATCTCTATCTGCCTGATGATACCGTCGGACCCGATAAGTATCCGCGCTTTAACGACGCCCTCCACGCGGTTTTGCAGCATCTCCTTTGAGTACTGCGGCTTGAGGTTGCGGAAGCCGGATTTGAGGCGCGGGCGCTTCGTTATCGCCGCCTCGGTTGGCGCAGGCCGCTGCGGGGCCGGGTTGGCGACAGGCTTGCCCTTAAAATCATCGGCCTTCGCCGTCAGCGTGTCGTAGTCCTTGTCTAACGTATTGCCGACCTTGCCCACAAGCGCGTCTTCCGACTCGCCGCCAACGCCGAGGCCCTGCGAAAAGACTTTTTTCAACCCGTAAACCTGCCTCACCTGCCGCTCCCGTACGGGCTCCGGCGGCGTCTCCTCAACCTTTACCTGCTTAGTGAGGTCGATGGGAATATCCTCAAGCTTCTTCTGCGGAGGGGGCTTGGGCTTAGGCTCCTCCCGCTTGACAA
>WQRV01000071.1 GCA_009786575.1 Chitinispirillia bacterium
GGGGGGGGGCAATTCCCTCTTGTCAAGCAAACCGGACGCACGGCGGTGTGCGCCGTTGTGCAGGCGTGCGCGAATACGTGCGTCAACATCAACACCGCAAACACCGTCAATTCCATAACCACCGCCCTTTCACAGTAAACAATCTAAAGATACCAAACAACGCAAGTTACGCCGCGTCTACAATCCCGTTCAACTCCTTGCTAATAGCCTCAATCTTCCCCGCCGCCGCCTTCATCGCCGCGTCAAGCTCCATCCCGCGCTCCGAGCGGCACGATATGTAGAACTTGATCTTCGGCTCGGTGCCGGAGGGGCGCACGGTTACAATGCTACCGTCCTCAAGTACAAACTGCAATACGTTTGAAGACGGGAGGCCTATGTTCTTCTCGCGCGAATTTGCCGAAGGGGTAAACGTCGTGCCGTCCGAGTAGTCCTTAACAAGAGATACCTTTTGCCCGGCAAAGAGCGCCGGCGGGTTCTTCCGCAGCTTCTCCATCAGCCCCTTCATCGTGTTCAGCCCGCTCTCGCCCTTAAACGTCTTCGATATAAGCGCTTCCCGAAAGTACCCGTACTTTTTCCAAATGGCGCGGAGCTGGTCGTGCAGGGTCCGGCCGTGGCTCTTGTGGTAGAGCGCCATCTCTACGGTCATCGTAGAGGCGGAAACGGCGTCCTTGTCGCGACAGGAGGTGTTAACAAGGTAGCCGTAGCTCTCCTCGCCGCCGAACATGTACTTGTACCCCTCGCTGCCCGTCTCGAACTCGCGTATCTTTTCGCCAATGTACTTGAAACCGGTCAGCACGTCAAAACTCGCCGCGCCGTAATCATCGGCAATAAGCCTCTGCAGCTCGGTAGTAACAATGGTCTTAATGAACGCGGGCCTGGCGGGCATCTTGCCCATCTCTTTGCACGCGCTGAAGATGTAGTCGGCAAGGAGCGCGCCTAATTGGTTGCCGGTAATCAGCACATACTTCCCATTATCAGGCGCCGCGGTGCCGAGGCGGTCGGCGTCGGGGTCGGTCCCCAAAACAAGGTCCGCGCCTACTTTCTGCGCGAGATCAAGAGATAATTTCATCGCGGACGCTTCTTCGGGGTTCGGATAATCGACGGTCGGGAAGTCCCCGTCCGGCTCCCTCTGCTCCTCAACGAAAATCACGTTTACGCCCATCTCCCTAAGCGCGGTATCAACCGGTACCGCGCCGGTGCCGTGCAGCGGGGTGTAGACTACCTTCAAGTCCTTCCCGCCGTCCTTCAGCAGCTTCGGGCGAATGGCGCAGCTCTTGACCATATCGATGAACGGGACGTCCACCTCCTTGTCTACCATCACCAATTTGCCGGATGAAAGCGCGGCATCCTTCTCAATGACCCTAACGGCGTCGCCTACGGCCAGCACCTCCTTAATGATGTCGGTGTCGTGCGGGGCGGTAACCTGACAGCCGTCGTTCCAGTAGACCTTGTACCCGTTGTACTCCGACGGGTTATGGCTCGCCGTAACCACTATCCCGGCAGACGCCCCAAACTGCCTGACCGCAAATGAAAGCTCCGGGGTGGGGCGCAGGCTGGTGAAAAGGTAGGTCTTGATACCGTTGGCGGCAAGGACCAGCGCGGCCTGCAGGGCAAACGAGTCGGAGAATTTGCGCGAGTCGTAGGCGATCACCGCCGACGCGCCCGCGGGCACCGCCTTCACAATGTAGTTGGCCAGCCCCTGCGTCGCCCGGCTCACCGTAAACATGTTCATCCGGTTGAACCCGCCGCCAATCACCCCGCGCAAGCCCCCGGTGCCGAACTCAAGGTCGGTATAAAAGCGGTCGTTCAGCTCCGCCCAGTCCTGTTCGGCGAGCAGTTTTTCGACCTGCCCGCGGAAAAAGGGGTCTTTTTCGAGGCTGATGTAGTCGTTTGCCTTCTTCGTTAATGCCTGTGTATCCATAATTCCCTCCGCAATGGTTTTTCAGATGTATAAATGACTTACACTATTAAATATTATACCTGCGCCCCCGAAAACATCACGGCTGCCGCGCGGCCTTTGGGGTGCGGGCATAATATTTAATCGCTTCTTTAATAATATAATTACCGGCAACCCAAATTCGTCAAAATTTGTATTGTAACCTCCATTACCGTAACCGCCGTTACGGTAATCACGGTTACAATCCAAGAATCCCGCCCCAAAAAAACATCCCGGCCCCGCGCCTCCCCGGCGGATTGTAACCGCCATTACAGTAACCACGGTTACAATTATAGGCCCATGCCCGCAAAAAAAATTTCACAAAAATTTGCTTTTCCGGCAAATCGTAACCTATATTACTGTAACCGCCATTACAGTAACCGCGGTTACAATCCGGCGGCGAACGCGGTAAAATAACCGTAAAAGGAGCGCTTTATGCGGAAATTCTACAACCGGGAAAATGAGACCGCCCGGCTAAAAGAAGTGGAACGCCGGTCACACAAATCGGCTCAAATGACCTTTGTCGCCGGACGCCGGCGCGTCGGGAAAACCACCCTGCTCAACAATGTCTTCGCCAGAGAACATACCCTCTACTTTTTTGTCAGCAAGAATAACGAGGCCGTGCTCTGCCAGGAGTTCATAGAGGAGATCAAAAACAAACTCGGCACAGACATCTCCCTCTGGGCACAAAACTTCGCCGGAGTATTCTCGTATTTGATGGATATATCCGCGCGTCAGCGCTTCACGCTGATAATTGACGAGTTTCAGGAATTTTATAACGTCAATCCTTCAATATACAGCTCAATGCAGAATATTTGGGATACAAAAAAAGATCAAAGCAAGATCAATCTGATCCTGTGCGGGTCAGTCTACTCTATGATGACAAAAATATTCTTGGGCGCCAAAGAGCCGCTCTTCGGCAGAGCAACCTCCAGAATGAAAATCGAACGCTTTGGCATCAAAACAATTAAGGAAATCCTGCGCGACAACTATCCGCAGTATACCAACGAAGACCTCCTGACATTCTACCTCGTTACCGGCGGCGTCGCGAAATACACAGAGCGCCTGGCCGACGCAAATGCCTTTACGCTAAAAAAAATAATCAACGAAATACTCTACGGAGACACCTTCTTCCTTGAGGAGGGGCGAAACACGCTGATCGACGAGTTCGGCTGCGACTACGGCAACTATTTTGCAATTCTGTCACTGATCGCCTCCTCAAAAACATCGCGCGCGGAAATAGAATCCATCATGCATATCGGCATCGGCGGTTTTTTGGAAAGATTGGAAAACGAGTACAGCCTGATCGCCAAAATACGCCCGGTCCTCTCCAAACCGGCAGCCAAAACCGTCAAGTTCCGAATCAACGACAATTTCCTCAACTTCTGGTTCCGCTTCATATACAAATACCGCGGATCTATCGAGATAAAAAACTACGACTACGTAAAAGATATCATCCTCCGCGACTACAAAACATACAGCGGACACGTACTCGAACGCTACTTCATGGAAAAAATAGCAAGCGAAGAAAACATCTCCCTCATAGGCACATACTGGGAAAAAGGCAACCAAAACGAAATAGACATCGTAGCCCTCAACGAAGACCAAAAAACTGCCGTCATAGCCGAAGTCAAACGCAGCCGCACCAACATCAACCTGAACGCCCTGAAAAACAAGGCCGCAAAACTCGCGGCGCAGTTAGACGGCTACAATATCGAGTACCGCGGGCTGTCTATGGAAGACATGGGGTAAGGGCGGCGGTTTTAATGCGCGCCCTTGCCCGTCAGCACCACTAATACCGTCCTCAGCAAAATCTTTATATCCAACGACAGGCTCATATTCTCAAAATAGTACAAATCGTACAGCACCTTCTGCTTGACGTCTTCGATCGACGAATCATACTTATGCTTGACCTGCGCCCAGCCGGTAATCCCCGGCTTCATCTTTATGCGGCGCACGTACCACGGTATCTCCTGCTTCAATTTCTCAACAAAAAACGGGCGCTCGGGGCGCGGGCCCACAAGGCTCATCTCACCTTTAAGCACGTTCAAAAACTGCGGCAGCTCGTCCAAGCGCGTCTTGCGTATAAAACGCCCCACAGGCGTTATCCTCGGGTCGTTCTTCGATGCCCACTGCGGCCCAGCACGGCTCTCGGCGTCTATGTACATCGACCTGAATTTGTACATTATATAGTTCTTACCGTTGCGCCCCACGCGCTCCTGCGTGTAAATAGCCTTGCCCGGAGACGTCATCCGTATGAGCAGCGCAGCGGCCAGAAGTACTGGCAAGCCAAGAACCAGCACCCCAAGCGATACCACAACGTCCATGATGCGCTTCACCTGCGCCTCCCACTTTGGCATGTGGTCCTGCAAAAGCACCATGAGCGGAACGCCGAAAACCTGGTTCGTCTTGAAGTGGCCGGAGATAACGTCCATCAGCGACGGCACCATGAATATGTCTACCTTTAGCTCCCCGCAGTAGTCGAGTATGCGGGTAATCTCGTTCGGCGAACTGCTCACGCGCCCGATTATCAGTGCGGCGATCCCATGCCGCGTTGCCACCGCAGGAATATCCGAATAGGTCCCAAACACCGGCAGGTCAGCGCAAACGCTCCCCTTGCGGCTGCCGTTGTTATCTATAAACCCGGCCACCTTGTAGCCGAGGTGCGGGTACGAGTTGATCTCGCGCACAAGCTCCTCGCCGCTGTCGTCGGCGCCCACCACTATCACTTTACGGACGGCAATGCCCTTCGAGAACAGCGCCACTATGAGCGTGTGCATGGCGAAACGGTTGAGGCTCGCAAAAAATAGCGTGCAGCCGCCGTAGGTAAGAAGCGTGGCCATTTTGGTAGTGGTAAAAATTTTGCGGATATCGCCAGTCTGCACAAACTCCATTATCTGCGGCGCGCCGGTCACAAGGAAAATCATGAACATGCCGATGATGATCGTGCGCGCCACTACGAAAAATTCGTCTATCCGCGACTCCTTTATCCAGTCGCGGTAAAGCCCGGTAAAATAGAAAAGGATAACCCAGCCTATGGAGAGTATCAAGGACGGCTCAAGGTAGTTGAACGGTATGGTGGTAATGTCGTCTACCATCTCGGCGGCGAAGAAGCCGGACTGGAAACGGATCCAGTATGCCGTGAAGAACGCTATGTTCAGCGCTACGACGTCGAAGAGGAACGTTATTATCTTTTCTAAAAAGCGGACGTTCATGGTTATCAGACAGCCTGTTTTAAATTCAAAATCTTTAAAATCAAAATCAACACCAACACATATACAGCCGGCTTGCAGGGTCGCACGCAGCGCCCGGATTACCGCATCGGCGCTGTCATATCACCTTTCATTAATAAACGTGTCGAAAAATTCCGGCCCGCCTATCGGGGCGCTGTGCCGCGCCGACTTTTCATTGTATTGGTCCGCGCCGTCAACGCGAACCCCGGGGCCGCAGACACAGAACGGTACGGGGGAAGCGTCGTGGGTGCGGGTGCTTAAAGCTGTTACGTGGTCGGGTGATACGGCTATCCTCAAGTTTGGGTTTTGGGACTGATACCTGAGCATCTCCCCTACTACGTATTTGTCAAACTCCTCTATCGCCTGTAATTTCTTATTGAGGATACCCTCATGGCTCGTCTCGTCCGGCGCTTCGATGTGCAGGTAAACGAAATCCTCACCATTTTCGAATGCGCTGACCGCCGCGGAAACTTTGCCCGCGTAATTCGTGCCGAGATACCCGGTCGCGCCGTCTACCAAACGAACGTTCAGTCCAGATAGCTTCCCGAGGCCGCGTACGAGGTCTACAGCGGAAATGACCGAACCGGTAAGCCCGTAACGCTCTTGCATGGAGGGAAACGCCGCAGACGGCCCCTGCCCCCAAAGCCATATATCCGTCGCGATACACTTATCATCACCGTTTTTGTTGATCTCATCCCTGGCCTTAGTGATAATTTCTCTCGCGCTGTTCATTATCGACAAAATTTTATCCCGGCCGCCGTCACCCTTAGGCAGGTATTCATCGGCCGGATGGCCGGTGATGTCGTGCGGGGGGACGCATACGAGCTTCGCGCCGGTGTTCTTTATCGTCATTATGTGGCGGTAGCCGACACCGGGGAAAAATTTTATCTCATCCGTACCCAGCGCTTTTTGTAACGCGTTGATGACCTTGTGCGCGACGGGCGTTGATATGTGCCCCGCCGAATAATCATTCATCACCCCATTATCCATAGTAACAAGGTTGCACCGGAACGCCACATCGTCTTTACCGATGGGAACACCCATGCTCGCGGCCTCTATCGGCGCGCGGCCCGTGAAGTAGTTGCGCGGGTCATACCCCATAAGCGACATATTGCCTACGTCGCTGCCGGGAGGGTAGCCGTTTGGAATCGTAGCCAGCAAGCCAATGCGCCCAAGCGCGGCGGCTTTATCCATGTTGGGCGTAGACGCGTACTCAAGCGGCGTCTTGCCGCCAAGCTCGCCTACCGGAAAATCCGCCATGCCGTCGCCGACCAATATCGCGTACCTATATTTCACAAAAGCCCCCTCACCGCTTCCCTCATTTCCGAAATGTCAATCACCCTGTCATGCCTCACCGGCTTGTCCATCAGGCCGTCTACCGCGCGGTGGATGCCGCCGGCGCCGGAGAGATATAGCCTGCGCACCGATTCAAACTCATTACCGGAATCGGACGCGATGCCAAGCCCTTTAAGAACATCAACACTGAACTTATACGGGCTCGCGGTTGATACTATAACGCACGGAACATCCCCGGCCGAGCGCCCGGCTGCGGCGCAGGCTACCGCGGTGTGAGTGTCCATAACGTATTTGCACCCGCGGAACAGCGAGCCGATAGTCTCCAGCGCCTCCGCCTCGTCAACCCAGTGCGCCTCTATTAATGAATTCATCCTGCCAATGATATCGCTGCCAACCGAAAATTTCCCGTCCTTAGCCAATGATTCATACCAGCCGCTGACCTTATCCGCGCCGCGCCCCGACATCTCAAATAGAAACCGCTCGAGGTTTGAGGATATGAGGATATCCATAGACGGCGACATCGTCTTGTGGAACTCGCGGTTGCGGTCGTAAACGCCTGTCTTAAAGAAATCCGTCAGCACATTGTTCTTATTAGACGCGCAAATAAGTTTACGGATGGGAAGCCCCATCTCCATAGCGTAATATCCAGCCAAAATATTGCCGAAGTTGCCGGTGGGCACGCAGAAATCAATCTTATCCCCGTAAGATATGCCGCCGGATTGTACGAGATCAAGATAAGACTTGACGTAGTAGACGATCTGCGGGCACAGGCGCCCCCAGTTGATGGAGTTTGCGGACGAGAATTTTATCCCCCGCCCTTTTGCCTCATCCCTCAGCTTATCATCGCCAAACAGAGCCTTGACCCCGTTCTGGCAGTCGTCAAAATTGCCGCGGACCGCTATCACTTGCGTATTCGCGCCGTCCGTCGTCGCCATCTGCAGTTTCTGGACTTCGCTTACGCCGCCGTGGGGGTAGAATACGGCGATAGATATCCCGTCGCGGTTCTTGAACCCCTCAAGCGCGGCCTTGCCAGTATCGCCCGACGTGGCTACGAGGATGAGCGTATGCGAGCCGTCGCCGCACTTGACCTTCGAATGCTTCATGAACTGCGGCATGATCTGCAGCGCCATGTCCTTAAACGCCGCCGTCGGGCCGTGCCATAGCTCAAGTATGTGCCGGTTGCCGCCGATGGATACGGTTTTGGCGACCTCGGGGATGTCGAAAGTCTCGGCGTTGTAGGCCATGCCAACGCACGATTCGATTTCCGGGCCGTCAAACCCGTCCATGTAGGGGGTCAGTACGCTGACGGCCGTTTTTTGGTACGACTGCCCGGCGAGTTTGGAAAAATCCGCGCTTGGGACATTTTGGGGGACGAAGAGCCCGCCGGACGGGACCATACCTTGAGTAACCGCCTCGGCAAATGTAACCGCGGGGCTGTTGTTCCGGGTACTGATGTAACGCATATTCATATATATCCTGTTCGGTGATTAATCCTCAATACGTATTACCTGCGTAGAGGAACGGACGTACTTCTCTTTCTCTATCCCGGCGATCGCTTTACGGACGCCTTTCTCATGCGCGTCGTGGGTGATGATTATTACCGGGATGCCGTCGCTTGCGTCTACCTCTTTTTGCATAACGGAGGCGATCGATATCCCCTCGTCGCCGAGGTGTTTCGCTATCGACGCCAGAACGCCGGGGTCGTCGCCTACCGTAAAGCGCAGGTAGTAGCGGCTGCTGATCTGCTCGACCGGGACGATGCTTACGCGCCTGCCGGAGCGGTAGTAATCCATCGGCACGCGCACCGGAGTATTGCCGGAGATGTTGCGGACGACGTCTATGATGTCGCTTACTACCGCCGAGGCCGTTGGCAGCTCGCCCGCACCGCGGCCGTAAATAAGTATCTGCCCCACCGCGTCGCCCTCAAGCAGCACCGCGTTGAATACATTGTTGACGGAGGCGAGGATGTGGCCGGACGGGAGCATCGCGGGGTGGACGCGCACGTCAAGGCCCGCGCCGCTCTTCTTGATGATGCCGAGCAGCTTTATGACGTAGCCCATCTCGGCGGCGAACTCAATGTCCTCTTTCGCGATGCCGGTAATCCCCTCTATGGAAAAAGCCCCGTAGGGGACGCAGCCGCTGCTGGCGAGCGAGGCGAGGATGGCAACCTTGTGGCCGGTATCGCCGCCGCCTACGTCGAGCGTCGGGTCGGCCTCGGCGTAGCCAAGCTCCTGCGCCTGCCTGAGCACGTCGGCAAAGGGGAGCCCCTCATGCGACATCCGGGTCAGGATGTAGTTGCAGGTGCCGTTGATGATTGTCCTTATACTATATATATCGTTTCCGGCAAGCCCCTCGCGTATGGCCTTGATGACCGGCATCCCGCCGCCGACCGCCGCCTCGAAGTAGACCGAGACGCCCGCCTTCGCCGCCGCCTCAAAAATTTCCGGGCCGTGCTCGGCAATGAGCGCCTTGTTCGCGGTGATGACATGCTTGCCGCGCTTCAGGGCGTCGAGGACCAGCGTCCGCGCAAACCCCGTGCCACCCACAAGCTCCACTACTACCTGAATAGAATCGTCATTGAGAATGTCGCTCACGTCGCCGGTGCAGACGGCGTCCCGCACGGGCAGCTGCGCGAACCGCTCAGTCGCCTTGTCGGCGATCCTGGCTAATCTCAGGTCGAGGCCCAGTTCTTTCTTGAAATGGTCAAACCGCATATCCAGCGCCTTGACCACCCCGCCGCCAACCGTCCCCGCCCCTACCAAACCAATATTAACCGTACCCATTTTCCGCAAATAGCCCTTTCAATCAATTTTTACAGATCATTCCTCGTTAAATTTCATGCCGAACAGCGCGATAATCGCGTCTGCCGCCGCCGCCTCGTCCTCCCCGTCGGCCTTAACGGTAACGGTTGACCCCTGCGCTGCGGCGAGCATCATCACGCTCATTATGCTCTTGGCGTCGGCGGTCGCGCCGTCCTTCAAAAGCTGCACGGACGACTTGAACTTGACCGCGGCCTGCACTATCATGGAGGCCGGGCGGGCGTGAATCCCCAAAGAGTTTATTACTTTTACGTCTTTTTCGAGCATAGTTTTATCCGTTTATATGCGTTATTGCGCCTTTTTCTTTCCAAACCCAAGCCGCACACGCAGCTTGAGCGCGTCGGACTGCACCTCGTTGACGAGCGTATCCAAACTCCGGACAATGTCCTTGAGCTCGGTGTAAAACTCCTCGTCCTTGTAAAGCTTACCAAGCGACCCCTCGCCCTTCTCAATCTTGCGCAGCATCGCCTTCACATCGCCCACCAGCGAATCCGCCTGATTAACCAGCGCGACCCCCTTGACCATCAACTGATCGCCGCCGGTCACAAGGTTGTCGATCCCCGCGGTGTTCCTGTCCACCAAATCCTTGAGGTCCTTGGAAACCACCCGCAAATCAGAGAGCGTGGCGTTCAGCACCGGCTCGTTCCGCGTAAGCAGACGGTTCGCGACCACAAGCGTCGTGTCTAACCGGCCCACCAAAACGTGGAACTGGGAGATGAACGACGTGTCGCCGATCGTGGCGTTCAGGATATCGGCAACGCTCACGACGAGAGTCTCGACCTCGGCCAGCACAGTACCAAGCATACCCATCGCCTCGGATATGCCGGTTTGGAACTTGCCGGCGATGTGCGCCGTGTCGCGGCCGGGAGCAATGTACTGCACCACCCCTCCCTTCGTTGAAAGGTTGACGCCAATGCCCCGCTCGCCGAGGAGGCCGACGTTCACCACCGATATTTGGACGGAATCGGTGAGGGTGACCTTCTTGTCGAGATTGAGTATGGTTCCCACCTCTATGCCGCGCAGTTCGATGGTCCGCACCGTGCCCTTCTTGACGCCGTTGACGAAGACCGGGTCGCCCTTCTGGAGGGTGCCAACCTCCGGGAAAATCACCAAGTAGTCAACCCTTTGGTTGGCAACGGACGCCTCCTTGAGCCAGACAAGCCCGGCCACGAGGATGAACAGCGCCGCGATTATTGACGCGCCAACCGCCAAATCGACATTCAACTTACTCACTTATGGCTCTTTTCCTTTGCATTCAGCTTCTTAAGCTGCTTCTCAACCTTGGCTACGGCGTCGTCAATGGCCTTGCCGAGGTTATCGGCCCTGGCCTCCCCCACCACCTGATGGCCCTGGACATGGATGGTAATTTCCACCTTTTTGTCTAAGTTCTCGGCATCCAAGATTACGTGGCAAGATGTGATCTTGTCGTAAAATTTCTCCAATTTCGAGACCTCGGCGGCGATTGTGTCCTGCAAATCCTGCGAAGCCTTAGTGTGGCGCGATGTAATTTGAATCTCCATAAGGGCACTCCTTTCGTTCTTTAATTATATTATAGTGGTACATGATACTACCTAAGAAATATACATTCCCGGGGGACAAAAATACAATCTATCAAAAGATTTTGATTTTCGAGAGCGGAGATATTATATTAAAATTTATCAATACTTACCGAAAAGGAGCAGGTTTATGGATGCCAAAGCACGTAAAGTTTTGACCTATCTAACTAAAAACGGCGGTGAAGTGGACCTTTTTGACCTGTCCATCGCCGTCAAGATGGACGAGGACGTCGCCCAAAAGTACCTTCAGGAACTGGCCAACGAGGGTTTGGCCGCCTGCCGCCGGGACGAAAAAGGCAACAACCTGTGGGTAGCAGGCTCCGGGAAAAAGCCGGAAGCCCCGGCCCCGGCAGCGCCAGCCGCCGGCGACGACGACGAGTTCCTGCTGGAAGGGCCGCCGCCAGCAGCCGCACCTGCCCCAATGCCCGCCGCGCCGCCCATACCCGCGCCCGCTCCGGCTCCGGCACCCATACCCGCTCCGGCACCGATTCCCGCGCCAGCCCCGGCTCCAGCACCCGCTCCGGCCCCACAGCCCGCGCCGGCCGCCGATTTCGACGTAGGCGACTTCGAGCCCAAACCGGCTCCGGCCAAGGCAAACGCCGTCATCGACGACGACTTCGAACCCAAACCCAAAAAAGAAAAACCCGTCAAAGAGCCTAAAATTAAAGAACCCAAGGCCACGGACAACCTCGACGACGACTTCGAGCCCAAGCCTAAAAAGGAGAAGCCCGTCAAGGAGCCTGCGATCAAAGATATCAAGGTCAAAGTCGAAGGCCTCGGTGACGACGAAGACGGTACCGTGAAACTCATCGGCCTCTCCGGCAAACCCGCCATTGTGGCTATAGCGTGCACCGTAGTCTTTATTATAGTAGTTATTATCGTCGGCGCGACAAGCGGCGGTAGCGGCAAGGAGGCTCTCGCCGAGGTCAAAAAGGCCAAGGCTGAGATGACCGAGCAGGTCAACGCCCTCAAAACCGAAACCACCGCCAAAATCGAGGAACTCACGAAAGCCAACAATGAGCTTAAGGGCGAAATCGGCAAACTGAGGGAAGACATGAAGAAAGCGGCCCCCAGGCCCGCAGCAGCGCCCGCGGCAGCGCCGGCCAAGTCAGGCGGCGGCAGGAATAGAAGGTAGTTGTTTACCGCGGGGATGTCCGCAAGACGTCCCCGCTTTACACTTTAACCGATAATCGTAACAAACAATAAACGCAGGAGGGTAAAATGGGCAGAGGCGACAAGCGCTCACGCAAAGGCAAGATTTTCCGCGGCAGTTTCGGGAAATCACGCCCACGCAAAATCAAAGAGCAAAAATAGCTATCTCGCGGCGTAACAACAACTTACAGGCGCAAACACCCGTAATCGCCCGTCTTGTTGATACGCCCGCAAAAATTTTGCTTGATTTTGCGGTGCAACTTAATGTATATTAGTACATCTAATTTTCCGGGCCCATAACTCAGTCGGTTAGAGTAGCGGACTCATAATCCGTTAGTCCTAGGTTCGAGCCCTAGTGGGCCCACTTTCTTTTGGAATCGAATAGAGGAAATATGATACAGGATCTGGAACACTTGGTCAAACTTCAAGGCATCGACCTCAGGATCAAGGAGCAGGAGCTGGCCAAGGAACAATACCCGGCAGCCGTCGCCGACCTCAAGAAGCGCATCGCGCAGGCCGAAGCCGCCAAAAACGCGGCCGCCCTCAGGCTCGAACAGCTCACGGGCGGTATTAAGGATATGGACGACCAAACCGCCAAACTGCGCGACAGCCTCGCCAAAAGCGAGGAACGCCTCTCCTCCATCCAAACAAACAAGGAGTACGACGCCGTCCACCGCGAAATCGAAACCCAAAAATCGATGCTCGCGTCCTCCGTTGGCCGCAAGGACAACCTCGAAATGGACATCGAACGCCACAAAAACGCCCTCGCCGAAGCGGAAAAAGCGCTCGAATCCGTAATCGCGGAACTGCAGCCGCAAATAGACGACCTAAACGCCAAAATCGGCGCGATCGACTCCGTCATCGCCGAAATCACGAAAGAGCGCAACGAGGTCAGCCCGCTAATCAGCAACGCAACGTCGCGCACTTACGACTCCATACGCAAAAAGTGCAAAACCGGCAAGGCTGTCTCCCTCGTCAACGAATCAAAAAAGTGCACGGTCTGCAATATGGTGCTGCGCCCGCAGCTGTTCAACGAAATACGCAGGGGCAGCAACTTCAAAATCTGCGAAAGCTGCGGATCCATGCTCATCTGGGACGTGGCGGCAGCGCCGGTGCAGTAACGCAATGCACGGCAAGACAACTACCATCACCGCCGGCCAAACCAGCCGGCGGAACCCTTACCGGCAAACACCGCCATGAACAACCTCAAACTCTACCTCCGAATGCTCGGCTATATGCGGCCCTACATCGGCCTCATCGTATCCGCACTCATACTCGCCGTACTCGCCGTAGCCTTCGAAGGGCTCTCGCTCTGGTTCAGCGCGTCGCTCGTACAAACCATCTTCGACCCCGAAGCGCTCAAAATGGAGAAACCCGCCTACTCCGCCGCAAACATCAACGAAATGCTCAAATACTGGACCTCAATCTTCATCAGCGCCCAAGGGCCCATCGCCACGCTCCAAATCGTATGCGGGCTCATGGCCGCCTCGTTTCTGGCCAAAAACCTCTTCACGTACCTCAAATGCGTAGTAATGGCTAAACTAAACCTCAACGTAGTACGCGATATGCGCGACCAGCTCTTCTCACACGCGCTGGCCCTGCCCGTCTCATACTACGACCGCACAAGGTCAGGAAACGTCATATCGCTCATAGTCAACGACATAACAAGCATCAACAACTCCATGACAAACACATTCGACAAAATAATCGTAGCGCCCATGCGCTTGGTCTTCTTCGTGATCATGCTCTTCATAATAAACTGGAAATTCACGCTGGCAATATTCATAATATTCCCAATACTCGGATACGTAATAACAATAATAGGCCGAACCGTCCGCCGCAGAAGCAAACGCGTCATGGAACACATGGCCTGCCTGCTATCCATACTCCACGAAACCGTAAACGGCATACGCATAGTCAAAATGTTCGGAACGCTCCACACCGAAGCAAAAAAATTCAAGAACGAAAACAAACGCTTCGTTACCCAGTCCTTCCGCTCCAAATACATAGGCGAACTGGCAAGCCCCATCACCGAGGTAATGGGCGTAGTAGTAGTAGTGATATTACTGTGGTACGGCGGAAGCCAGGTACTGAACACCGGCAGCACGGCCGGGTTCGGAGCGGAAGACTTTACGAGGTTCCTGATATTCCTGTTCTCGATATTCACTCCGCTCAAAGAGATCAGCAAACTGAATACCGTACTGCAAACAGGCTTCGCATCGGCCGACAGAGTCTTCGCGGCGCTCGACTCAACTATCGAGGAAACCGATAAGGCCGGCAGTGAGGATATGGATGGGGATGATAAGAGCACACGCGGGAAAACATCGTTTTGCGATAAAATCGAATTCTCTAATGTCAACTTTACATACCCCGGATGCGAAGAAACTGTTCTCAAGGAGATCAACTTCGAAATCAAAAAAGGCAGCGTTGCGGCGCTCGTTGGATCAAGCGGCAGCGGAAAAACTACCACTCTCGATTTATTACCGAGATTTTATGACATCACCGGCGGAACAATAAGTATTGACGGTATCGATATCCGGGAAATGTCACTATCCAAATTAAGAAAGCTGTTCGGCGTAGTATCGCAGGAAACATTTTTATTCGATGACACAATCGCCAACAATATCGCCTACGGAGTCCAAAACGCCTCCAAAGAATCAATAATCAACGCGGCAAAAGCCGCCAACGCAATGGAGTTCATCGAAAAACTGCCGGCGGGCCTCAATACCGTAATCGGCGAACGCGGCGTAATGCTGTCCGGCGGCCAGCGCCAGCGCCTGTCAATCGCGCGGGCCCTGTTACTAAATCCCCCGGTACTGATCCTCGACGAAGCAACCTCCAGCCTCGACACCGAATCCGAACGCTTAGTCCAATCCGCCATCAACAACGTAATGGAAAACCGCACCGTGCTGGTAGTCGCCCACAGATTATCTACGATACGCCACGCAGACCTGATTCTGGTCCTCGAACGCGGCAAAATAGTCGAACGCGGAACGCATGAGGAACTGCTGGCATTAAACAAGCGGTACAAATACTTCCACGACATCCAGTTCGCGGGGGCGGCGGGAGA
The DNA here is from genome assembly GCA_009786575.1 of Chitinispirillia bacterium. Taxonomy (GTDB): domain Bacteria; phylum Fibrobacterota; class Chitinivibrionia; order Chitinivibrionales; family Chitinispirillaceae; genus GUT77. The sequence goes on from WQRV01000071.1 coordinate 15,063, forward strand.
ATAATTATATAATATTATCGTGGCGGTAAATTGGGGTTTATCGGTGAGAATTAAAAACAATATGGGTTTATCGGTGAGATGGATATACGGTTTTGTAGGGGCGATCGTCCTCGATCGCCCGCCGGAATTACGATATTGCGTTTGATTTCAACGTATAACGCAATCCATGCGTTGGCGG
>WQRV01000072.1 GCA_009786575.1 Chitinispirillia bacterium
ATAATCCGGGGTTTGACGTTGATTTTTAATCAAGGAAATCATTTAATCATGTAAATCAAGGTTCAGACAATGGTGCCGGAATGTGCGCCAAATGGCAATTTTCACCGATAATACCCGTAGGGGCGACCGTCCCCGGTCGCCCGTGCCGGAATTGCGATATTGTGGTTTATCGTTGTGATAGATATACGGTTTCGACGGAAACAAAACGGTTTTGTAGGGGCGATCGTCCCCGGTCGCCCGCCGGAATTGCGATATTGCATTTGATTTCAACGTATATCGCAATCCGTGCGTTGCGGGCGACCGGGGACGGTCGCCCCTACGGGTATTATCGTTATCAAAACCCGGATTATTGGTGATTTTGACGTTGTCTTTTGACGTTTAATCATGTTAATCCTTTAATCAGGCAAATCATGGTTCAGACAATCAACGGCAACGCCCCGTGCCGCAAAAGGCGCGGCTCGCAATTGCTGCGCTATTGCGGGGCCGCGGAGTCCCGAAGACAGCGCAGCGAAAACAGGCCTGCCTTGTCGTAGCTGCCCCTGCTCACGCCGTCGTCGTCGTAGACCATGTATCGGCTCCAGGCGTTACCCGCATCGCCCTCCGTGGCGCTCCACCAGAAACCGTAGTAGCCGGCATTGTAGAAGCTACTGCCGTAGCCGTTGCCACCGGGCAGGGCCGAAAAACCATAATTATCAGTACCAACCGTTGACGTGCTAAAATACTCCCAACCGTTCACAGACTTCAACTTAATTCCTGCGTGATTACCATAATCTTCTGTCGCATCAGGATCAACATACTTCACAAGAGTTTCCCACTCCGCATCACTCGGTACATGCCAACCGGATGGACAAATACCGCGGTGCTTACTCTGGACTTGTGACGCGCACTCAGTTTCATTACAGCTTGATGGAAGACCCATTACCGCCGCCCAATTGTAAAGACGGCCGTATTTGGCGCAATTAGCTTGTACTTCAGCGTTTGATAATGTAGTAAAAATGTATTCCCCATTTTCGTCCCGACCAACAAAGACTTGACCATCCTCGCCATAACATTGGCTCCCGCCCGCGCTGTAATTCAAATTTTCCGCCATCCACGTCTGGCCACCGATTGTTACCACTCGATAAACTTTCCCGTCCCGCGAATCGGTAAACGTATTACCGGAAGGCGGCGGCGTAACCGTTCCTCCGCCGGAATCCGAACAGGCAGTAAACAACAAAAATACGGACGACACGGCAACTGCCATAGAAATCAGTAATCTGCTCATATTGCACCCTCCGCTAGTTTTGAATTGTTGAAATGCGCAACGCCGAATTGCCTATATCCCAACATACATTACGGCATTACGCCTGTCAAATTTTTTTGTTAGTGCGGGGTAAAAATCCTAAAATCACGGTAATTTATGTCATTTTGGCCGTTTTGGGGTACTACCAAGGGGCGTTTTTTTGATTTCCGGCCGCGGTAGCCCGGCTCGGCGCAATCAGACGCGCCGGCAAGAGATTATCCGAAATAAAAAAGGGCGGCCGCACGGGGCCGTCCCGGCATACGGTGTTTTGATTTTGACTTTGCCCTAACTGTTCATCTTTTCGCCCAGCATGTCCCCGAAGCTTTTTGCCTTGAAGCCGGGGTTTGAGGCTTTGTCGAGCGCGTCGTCTACGTCTTTGGCCTGTTTTGTTTCCAAGAGGTAGATGGCCATGCGTTTGGTTCCGCCGGGGACGTTTGCCACGTCTATGGCTTTTTTGTCAGCGTCGAGGCCGCTGTTTATGTTTACGGGCGCCTGCTGCGCCCTGAGCGCCTCCGCGCCGAGCGCCTGCATCTGCCTGTATCCGTTAATTCCTATATTCATTCCTGCCCTCCCGCGTTAATTATTCCGGGTTATAATATCAACTCCACACTCCAAACTCAAAACTCAAAACTAACTGCCCTCTCCCCTTAAAGTCCGGAGCGCCTCCCTGCGCTCTGAGAATCCGTCCCTGTAATGCAGACTTTTAGGATTGAGAAACCAACTTTACCCTTTACTGATTTACTGCGTACTGCTTCGGGCGACCGGGAACGGCCGCCCTTACTGCGCCAACGGGTGAGAAGCCCGTTGAGTACTGCTAAGATTGAGAAACCTATTATTACCCTTTACAAATTTACTGCGTGCTGCAACAACGGGTGAGAGGTCCGTTGTTTACCGCATTTTGCAACGGGTGAGAAGTCCGTTGCGCGTACTGCTTAGGATTGAGAAACCCTTTTACCCTTCAGAAGTCTTATACGCGTCCCTCCATTTCTGTTTTGTTTATTTGTTTAAGCGGACGGCGGCACCTCCATGTGCCTTGCCCGCGGTTATACCCTTAATCGCCTCAAAACTCCACATTCCAAACGTCAAACTCCGCGCTCTTCTTACAGCAGGACCAGGTTCGCGTGCAGCGCCCCGGCCTCTTTTATGGCCTGGAGGATCGCTATTACGTCTCTTGGCGTGACCCCCAGCGAGTTGAGCGCCTGTGCCAGGTCCGACACTGTGGTCGTCTCGTCTAAGACGACCATTTCGGCGTCTTTCTCTTCTACTATGAGCGCCGGGTTGGGCACCACTTCCGTCGTCCCCAGAGTGAAGGGGTGCGGTTGTATGACCTCCGGCAGGTTGACCACTTCGACCTTCACGCCGCCGTGGGTTACCGCCACCTGCGATATGCGCACCGTGCCGCCGGCCACTATGGTCCCCGTGCGTTCGTTTATTACTACTTTGGCCTGCGAGGCCACTTCGAACGTCATGTTCTCCACGTTCGATATGAACTCCATCGGGGCGCCGGCGGCGTTCGCCTTTGCCATGTCGAGCTCTACCGTAGCGGCGTCGAGCGCCTTGGCCAGTCCGGCGATGCCGTACTGGGTGTTGATCGCCCGGGCCATAGATACAGCCGACGTGAAGTCGGGGCTGTGGAGCGACATAGACATTTTGCTGCCGTCGAACATGTTGTTGAACTGGTACTCGCGCTGCACGATCGCGCCGCCGGGGATCCGGCCTACGAGCACGTGGTTCTTCTTGATGTGCGTGAAACCGCGGTCGCGCAGGTCGTACCCGCCGGTTGCGAGCGGCCCCTGCGCCGAGGCGTAAACCTGGCCGTCGGCCCCCTGTATCGGGGTCATGATCAGCGTGCCGCCTTCGAGGCTCGTCGCGTCGCCCATCGAGTTCACCGTAATGTCGAACTTAGTGCCCTTGCGCTTGAACGGGGCGAGCTGGCCGGTAACCATTACCGCCGCTACGTTGCGGACGCGGATGTGCCTCTCGGGGAGCTCGACGCCCATGTTTTTGAGCATGTTGACTATCGTCTGCTCGGTGAAGACCGTCTGGTTGCGGTCGCCCGTCCCGGCGAGGCCGACCACAAGGCCGTAGCCGAAGAGCTGGACATCCTCGACTCCCGCCACCGACGCCACGTCCTTGATACGGATATTCTGTGCGGACGCCATCACCGCCAGAGCCATCACCACGCTTGCCGTTTTAACGAACTTATTCATGTTTTTTCTCTCCTGCTTTTTTGGCGGTACAGGACCGCCTGTTGTTAGTGTTGATTGTCAGGTGTTAGCCATTAACACCTTGTACCGCAATGAATTAGTCCGTTAATTCCGTTTATGGACGGCGTCCTGCCATCCCCCTGCTTTATCTCTTGTCAGAACAGCCAGTTAAAGAACCTCGTAACAAACCCCGGCCTCGCCGCCTCGTTCACCGCCCCGTTGCCGGTGTAGGTGATCTCTGCGTCGGCGATGCTCGTAGAGTATACGACGTTGTTCTTCTGTATATCCTGCGGCCGCACTATGCCGCTGATCTTGATGATCTCCTTCTCCTTGTTAATCTCGACGGTCTTGCTGCCCTCAATGAGCAGGTTCCCGCTTTCGAGCACCTCTATTACGCGGGCGGTTACGGTTGCCGAGAGGCTGCCGGTGCGCGACGTTGCGCCCTTGCCGTCGAACTTGGCCGAGTTGCCCGCGCCGAACTCCTGCGGGGACAAGAGGTTGAGCGACCCGGCCTTGAAGCCGACGTCGGTCCCCTTGGACGTGTTGGTCTTGCTCTCGCTGCCCGCCTTGGCCGACTCGACGATGATAATCGTTAGGATGTCGTCAACGCGCATCGCCCTGTGGTCGGAGAAGAGGCTGTGCATCTGCACCGCGAACACGCTCGTGCATAGCGCCGCCGCCGCGACCATCGTTGAAACGTTCCTCAGGTACCTGTTCATGACCTGTCTCCTTCTTTATGCACGACCACCGAGCCCTTGCCCGATACCGCCGCGCGGATAAGTTTGCGTGTTTGAAGATTCTCTACCCAAATCCGGTCCCCGCTGCCGCCGTTATCCCTGGCAACGCCGAGCACCGAGACGTTAATTCTCTCGCCTATAAAGTGTATGCGGACCTGATCGCCGCGGGCGACTACGGGAATCGCCCTTAACATCTTGTCGTGCAATATGTTGCCTGCCTGCACCGCACGCGCCGCCGCCTTCGTCCCGGCTTCGGGGAGGCTGCGGAGTGGTGCGTAGGCAAAGTTCGTAATATCAATGACTTGCGCCTTGCTGTTGTCGCTATTGAACTCCTCGCCGCGCTCTATTGCCCTTGTAGCGGTTAACACGTTGGCTTTGACGGAGATACGGCACATCACCGGAATACGGGAAGTACGCGAGCCCTGACGAGCTATCAATGTTAAACCGGTATTGCCCTTAAGGTATTGATTTTCAAGGCCGGTAACCTCTACCTCCACATCGCCGGCGCCGCTCTTCCAGGAGAGCTGCGGGTTGGTGATGGAAAGCTCCCATTCGCCCTTTGCCCAGCCTATACGGCTTTCAACATACGAGCGGATAACGTCCTCGAACTGCCCTACCGTCTTCTCCCGGTAGTCGCTCGTAACCTTGACCCTCTTCGTATTGCCGCCTGTGATGCTGATACCTTTGAGATGCGGACGGACGTTGTACATCAGCAAATCCTCGGAGTTGATGTAGCGGCTGAACCCGGCGGGGGCAGCCTCGCCTGCCGCCATCGCCCTGACCTGCCCGGCCAGCGCGGCGTCGGCGCATTCTACCTTGGCGATGTCGCCGATGCGGATCAGCGTGTCGTTCACCATAACCGAGTCAACGAAGTAAAGCGTTACCATCTTTGAAGATAGCGCGGGTGCCTGAGCCGAGGCCGCAAACGCGAACATCATAACGAGCGCGGACGCCTTCGCGGCGGTGCGTATCGTGGCGGTGATGTTGTTGATTTTGCGGTTCATACTGCCCATCCCTTGCTTTTTTGGCGATTATTGCGATCGCCGGTTAAATTTTCGTTTATCTATCGGTACGGCAACTGCTTACCTGTCCCCTGCTATTTATCCTTACATCTGCGGGCGACCGGGGACGGTCGCCCCTACATCGTCCTTACATTTGTGGGCTGCCGAAATGGTTGCCCCCTACATCGTCCTTACATCTGGCGACCGGGGACGGTTGCCCCTACATCGTTCCCGCTAACGCTTCAGGTTATTCGCCGTTTGAAGCATCTCTTCGCTGGTCGTTATCGCTTTGGAGACGATTTCGTACGCCCTCTGCGCCGCGATCATGCTTACCATCTCGTCCACTATCTGCACGTTTGACGACTCTACGTATTTGTGCATCAGCGTGCCCATGCCGTCCTCACCGGGGAGCGCCGCCACAGGTACGCCGCTGGCGCTGGTCTCGCCGAAGAGGTTGCCGCCGAGCGACCTGAGGCCCGCGGGGTTGATGAACTTGACAAGCTCGAACTGGCCAATGTCGGTGGAGATCACTTCACCCGGCAGCATCACGGATATCCGACCGTCCGGCTCTACCTGAAACTCCTGTGCGCCCTCGGGGAGGGTTACCTGCGGGTGGACAATGAAGCCCGACGACGTGATGAGCGTGCCGTCGCTCGACAGTTTGAACCCGCCGTCGCGTGTGTAGTTGATCGAGCCGTCCGGCATCGTGATCTGAAAGAAGCCCTCGCCGCTGATTGCCACGTCCATGGCGTTTTCGGTGCGGTTGGGCGAACCCTGTTCGAAGACCCTCATCGTTGCGCCCGGCTTAACGCCGAGGCCCACCTCTATGCCGGCCGGGGCCATGCTGCCCTCGAAGTTGCGCACGCCGGGCTCGCGGATCGCCTGGTACATGAGCTCCTGGAACTCGACGCGTGTGCGCTTGTAGCCGTTGGTATGGAGGTTCGACAGGTTATTGGATATATTATCCATATAAAGCTGCATCGCTTCCATCCCCGTCGCGGCTGTTCTAAGGCTTCTTATCATTTTTATTCTCCCATCGTTTCGGGCGGTTATAAACCGCCCATACAATTTTTTTCGTTTATTAACAGCGGGCGCGATTTATCGCGCCCCTACATTATTACCTTATATTCGCGACCTGGTTGACCGCCTTGTCCAGCGTCTCGTCCTGCGAATGGAGCGCCTTCTGGCTCGACTCGTAGTTGCGGTGCGCCGAAATCATGTCTACCATGTTGCGGATCATATCCACGTTCGACCCCTCAAGGAAACCCTGGCGGATCACAAACCCCTCCAACTTCTCTTCAACCGCTTCTACGTTAAGGGGCGCGAACCTGCTGTTGCCGCAGCGCCTCAGCTCATACGGTTTTTCAAAGTCAACGATCTTTATAATGCCCTTGCTAAACCCGTTCTGTATAACCTCGCCGCTGTCCGAAACCGTTATCCTCTCGTTGGCCTCAACGCGGATATACCCCTCCGTACCCATAACCTTAGCGCCGTCGCCCGTCACTAACAGGCCGTCCTTATCAATAGAGAAATTGCCGTTCCTTGTATAACGCACGCCGTCATCCGCCATAATCTTAAAGAACCCGGTGCCCTTAATCAACAAATCAAGGTCATTGTCCGTCTTGCGCATAGTGCCTTCCGAAAAATCGATAAATACCTCATCCACCTTGTTCACGCTGTTGGCGAATACGCGGTTGTCGTCGTCCTTCAGCAGGTTGTGGTACGTCGCCGTGAACAGCCCTGCCTGCTTGTAGCCGGTGGTATTGATATTGGCCAGGTTGTTCGCGATCTGCTCCTGCTTCTGCGCAAGGGCGGTCATCGACGTTGAGGCTGTGTAGATTCCCTGTATCATTTTTTTTCGTCCCTTTTGGGTTTTCGGTTCTCGTCCGCTTAATAAATACTGCAAATGCTGTGCCACGTGGCAGATTTTGGGGATGTGTTGGATATTTATAGGAATTTTGTTGGTTTTTTGGGGAATTGGAGGGATTTGGCCGGGATTTGGGGATAGTTTTGGGATAATTTGGGGGTTATTTGAGATGATCTTTAATGATAAGGCGGCGGCAATTCTTACCCGGCAGGGCAAAAATTACCGCCGCGGGGCTAACAGTTCTCCGGCTGGGACTCTTTTGCCGGGTCCTCAGATACGGCATTTTCGGCCGGAACGGCCTTTTTCGCCGCGGCTTTCCTGGCCGCCGGTTTCTTCCTGGCGGCGTTTTTCTTTACGGCGGCATCCTTAATAACTACAGCCGCATCCGCTAAAACCGCTTTAGGCTTTGGCTTGTAGCCCTCAAGCCCCTTGGCCCCTATGTCCGTCCTGAAGGTCATCCCCTCGTAATTGATCTTGGCCACGCTCTCATAGGCCGAGGCGATAGCATCTGCAAGAGTATCCCCCCGCGCCGTAACCGCCAATACCCGCCCGCCGGCGGTCAGGTACTTCTCCTTCTTCTTATCAGTAGAAACCCCGGCGAAGTAGACGTCTATATGGTCCTGCTCCCCGGCTGCGTCTATCCCGGTAATCTCCTTGCCCTTGCTGAATTTGCCGGGATACCCCTTGCTCGCCATTACCACTGCCACGCAGCTGCCCGGGTCAATCTCCCACTTTATAGACGCCAAATTGCCCTTCACGCTCGCGCACTCCCTAAACGCCTCGTACCAGTCGCAGTGGACCAGCGGCAGTACGGCCTGCGTCTCCGGATCGCCGAACCGGCAATTGTACTCTACAACCTTGGGCCCCTGCTGCGTCATCATCAACCCGATATAGAGCAGCCCGCGGTAACGCGACTTTTCCTTTTCCATAGCCGCGAGCGTAGGGACGATTATCTCCTTCTCTATGCGCGCCATCATCGCCGCGTTGACCACGCCCGGCGCCGGGGCGTACGCGCCCATCCCGCCGGTGTTCGGGCCGGTGTCGTCATCCCCTATCCTCTTGTGGTCCTGCGCGACCGGGAGGATCTTGTAGGCCTTGCCGTCTGTAAGCACAAAGACCGAGGCCTCCTCCCCGCTCATCATCTCCTCAATAACAACGGTCTCCCCCGCCGCGCCAAAGCTCTTTTTGTCAAAAATATCCGCCAGCGCAGCCTTGGCCTGGGCAGGCGTCTCACAGACAATAGCCCCCTTGCCCGCCGCTAAACCGCTGACTTTGACCACAATAGGTGTGCCCATCTTCTCCACGTACGCCAGCGCGCCGGCCTTATCCGTAAACACCTCGAACCCGGCCGTGGGTATACCGTACTTCTTCATCAGTTTCTTGGAAAAAGCCTTGCTCCCCTCAATACGCGCCGCTGCCGCGCTCGGGCCGAACGCGAGAAGCCCCTGCTTCTTGAACGAGTCTACAATCCCCTCAACCAGCGGGGCCTCGGGCCCTACAACGGTCAAATTGATCTCATTGATCTTCGCCCAGTCGGCAAGATCGTCCCAGTTCGATATCTCCTGATCAACCAGCGTGCACCCGTCACGCTCCATTCCGGGGTTGCCGGGGTACGCATACATGCAAAGGGGGCGGTCAGACCTCATCATAGCCTCAAGAAGCGCGTGCTCCCTGCCGCCGCCGCCTACAATCAACACAGAATCCATAAAATCCACTTAAAAAAACCTCCGTTTTATCGGTACTGTTTTGAGTACGGAGTGTGATTTTTTGCTTTCATCATAACCATAACTCCAAACTCCAAGACTACACACTCCAAACTAATTTCACTCTTCATCCCCGTCTTCCGCATCCGCGGCATCCGGCTGCAGCCGCGCAGTCTCCTCTATATACTTGTCGCGGATATCCGCCTTACCGCGCAAAAACTCAACGACCTTCTGCGTCTGCTCCTCCGTCATCAAAATACGGCTCTGGCGCGTAAGCCTCCCGCTGAACCCCCACTCCTTGAGCACCTGCGGCGACACCTTGAACGCGTCCGCCGCGGCCACGAAGCGGCTCTCGTCGGCCCGCAGCGCGTAACAGACCTTCTCGTCCAAACACGAATACTCCGAGCAAAACCGTATGTGATACCGCTTAACGTCGGCGGTCTTCGCCACACGGTAGAAACCCGTCACCAGATACTGGCCCTGATAGTCCTCAACCGTCCCGGCGTACTTTGTAATAAAGAGCAGGTACCGGATCTTCGACTTTACGAAAGTCGCCCGTATCTTGGTCCGCGCGCAGCTGAAGTAGCCGAACGTGGCCGTCTCGTAGTTGGGCTCCGACTCAATCTCACTCTGCCGCCCCGCCTCCGGCACCTCGCGGATGGGCAGCTCCGATATGGGGTCGCTGCCGTAAAGAATAGCCATACCGGTGTTGCTCGCCCGGTAGTCCTGCCAGGCAACGCCATCTACGGTTCTGACCGCAATCATGCTTTCTGTAGCCATTTTATCACAACTCCTGTAATTTGTAACTACGTGCCGCCCATACTGTTAGGTACAATGGACAACCGCGCAGTAAACGTAATAAAAATAAATAAAAACAAAGCCCGCAAATTGAATACGGGCTCTTAGCTTACCGAGATTTTTAGTTTTATTTTGGTGGTACTGAGACCATGGTAATGCTGCGTACTATTATACAATATAATTAAAATTAGCAAAAAATGCAAAAAAATTAAAGTTTTTTAAAACCGGTACGTCAATGCCAACATAAAGCCGGTACCGGCAGGATTAACGGCCAGGTCCGTACCTATGTCTATTTTGTGCTGATAATCGCTCAGGTGCGCATCGACTACCGCGTCGAGGATTGAGTAAATGTAGGTGGCCAGGGATATCCACAGGTACGTATTACGCCGGGAAAAGGAGCGGTCGTACCTGGCCGCCCAGTAGGGCTGGTACTCTGTGCGGTAGGCGTATTGGTCCGATTCTGGGTCCCTCATGGTGTTGTAGCGCTCCGAAGCAACGGTCATGAGGCGGTGGTGGTTGATGGCGGTCAGCGCCAGGGATGTCTGGGTCATCGCGATCATCCCCGCCTTCCCCGGGCGCTTGTTGTAGATCTGCCCAAGCCCCAGAAACGGCACCGCCGCGAGCAGGCCCGCGGCCGTAGGGCTGCGGTACTCTCCGCGCGGCGATAGGCCGCCGGCCTCAAGCGCGTCTAAAAGATTGTAGGCGTATATCCCCGCCGCCCAGGCCATGGCGTTGTAGGCGGTGTACCTCGCCTGCCGCTCCTCAAATGAGGCCTGATCCGCCGCCGCGCCGTACGCCCCGGCGGTGCGCAGGTACAAACTGTCGCCCAGTTCATCAAAGCGGCCCATGTTAACCGCCGCGCTGTCCCTCCACCGCCGCACTGTCCCCTTGCGCGTGCCGGCCGCGTCCCACCAGTACGCCGTAAACCCAACCGCGCCCGCCTCAGCCGCAAGAAACCCCAGGCCCATCCAGTAACGCCCCTGATAAAGCTGCCCGGATCCGGGAATAACTGCCGAGAGTGACGCGCCGGTGTAATTCATGTTGTGCCTGAGGCGCGTTAATTCCGCTTCGGAGATAGACTTAGGCTCTTCGGGCCCATGCGGCGCAAAGCCCGTGTCATGAACCGATAAATCAAGCAAAGACGGCGTCAACTCGGCAAACGGCCGCACAGAGTCGGCTGATATAATGTGCCATTCATCTGCGGACGCGCGCGCCGCGGCGGCGGAATCAACGGCCCGAGCACCGGTATCCGCCCACAAGGCGCAGGCCGGGAGTACGGCCAAAAAGCAAATAATTCTTAATGATTTAACGGCATTTTTCACGGATATAATATAATTTACCGCCCCCGGGCAAAGCAAAATCAAAAACCGTTTTGTGAGGGCCCCAAAAAAAATAAAAAAAAGTTTGTGGCAAGCCCCGTCACCTGCTATATTATATAGTATAGGAATTTAATGCTGTCACGGAGAGCCAAACCGGCTCCCCGCAGCCTTGAAATGCCGGCTTACTGGGGGGTGGGCCAAAACCCGCCCTTTTCGACATAACACGAAAAGGAGGATGTACAATGAGTAAATCCGTACGGAACAGGCAGGTTACGCGCAAGAATACGCGCGTGTTGGCAGCGGCGCTTTTTGCGCTGGTATTGGCTGGGAACGCGTTTTCTCAAATAGTAGCCCCGAATGGAGCAGACGCGACAGTGCCGGTTACCGTAAACGTAGCCGCCAATGTAAAAGTGGATCCGCCCGCCAGCGGTTCCGGCACCTTTCAGGGCTCAACAGGAAGCGTGACGGCCAACACCCAGGCATTGTTCCCAATCAAACTCACCGCCGGCAATGGCAGCGGCGGCGGCAATACATCCGTATCGCATCAGGCGCAGAGACAGGCCGGCGGAGCGTGGATCAGCCACAACCGCGGCAACATCACCCTAAACCTGAACTCACAGCAGTACAATAACGCCGCGGTCTCCCTGCACTCAATAAACGGCAAGCGCATACTGAGCGGCAGCGCGTCCGCCTCAAAAGGGGCGCTAAACATATCCCGCGTCAACATCCCCACCGGCGTATACCTGCTCTCGGTCAAGGGGACGGCCGGCAACTCTTTCACAACCAAACTGACTCACAGCGGCGACAATCTGAACATCAACGTAGCGTTTGCCGCGAACAACCCTTCATTAAATAAGAGCGCGGCTGCCGGCGACTACGGGACGTGGACGATAACCGTCACCGCAACGGGGTACATAACCCAAACACGCACCTTCCAGCCCGATACCGGAAAGAATACCGCTCAGAGCTTTACGCTGGTCGCTGCCGCAACACCTGACGCGAAGAGTTTCACCGAAACCGTAAACGGCACATCTTTTGACATGATATACGTGGAAGGCGGCACATTTACCCTCGGGTGCGAGAGCGGTACCTGCCCTGCCGACGCGGCCCCCGTGTCGGGCGTGAAAGTCAGCAACTATTTTATCGCCAAGAATGAAGTAACAAACGGGTTATGGAAAGCGGTAATGGGTTCAAATGACAGCAGAGTGCCGTCGTACGCGCAAAATTCGGGATCGATGACAAATATGACCTGGTATGACGCAATGGAATTCGCCTGCAAGTTAAGCCAGCTGACGGGCAAAAATTACCGCATGACGACCGAGGCGGAGTGGGAGTACGCGGCCAAAAAGCCTAACAGTTCGGGTATGGGTAACATGAACAGCAACGAGGAATGGGCGTATAACTCATGGCTTACTACACATACGGGCGGGACTGACCCGGTAGGGCAGATAACATACGCGGACGGGAAAATAAATTTACATACCCAAAAAACGCGGCGCGACGCTCAGTTGACCGCCAGCAACATAACGGGCCGCCTTATCCGTTCAATAGACGGCATTGGCCCGGCATTGCGCCTGACCCTCTCCGCAGACACAGACTTCCCGCCGAACTATGTCCCGGTGTGCGAAATCCACCCGCCGGTACTGGGTACCGAGCCGCTGAATTCTTACCGCGATATGCGGTGGGTCACCGGCAGCGATAAGCACTGGACAACCGGTTCGATAGCAATAGGCAGCTTCGACCTCAGGGTTTGGGAAGACGGCACCGCGAGGTTAGGCAGCACCAACGGCCAGTGGTTCACTTCAAACAACATCGCTTTCGTCTTTGTCCCAAGCTCTGGTTCCGCCAGAAAATTCCCGTACATCTTCCTTGATGAAACGCAAGGGTCGCTTATTTCCGATGTGAGTTTCATGAGCGGCGGTTTTATTGGAAGAATAGCAAAGGAGTCAACGACCAACTACGCCAAGCCTTCCGTAACCCTGGCGGCAAGCGCCGAGGCTCTGGCCAAAACGATGTCGAACTTCGAAACGGATTATAAGATGGTTGATATGGTCAACATACCGGCATCGGCTAAAAAACAGGACTCGCGGCTGCTCGACGGGACAAGTCAGGGATGGTTCCAGGACAACCGCACCGCCGGCGGCCAGCACCACTACAGAAAAGATATCGACGCCGACGAATTCCGGTTCACCGTTAATCAGGGAGGCCAGAGGACTATGCTTGCCAACGGCACCTGGTTTACAGTCAACAATACATTCCTGCGCGTAACGCACTCCGGCGGATATGTTGCCGATTACCTGTACACCATAGCGGGCAATACCTTCTACCACAACTCGTTTATGGCGTATGAGCGTGCCGACTTCAGAATGTTCGAGAAAACGGAAAACGGCAGCAGCGTCTTCAGCGCAACCTGCGGCAGCACCTGCAGCGGCGAGATTCCAAAGAACCAGAGCGCCCCGGTGTATGCCAATATGGGGGAAACCGGCAAATCGACGTTCGTGCCGGCAAAATGTCCGTCAGGCGGATGTAACTGATAATTGAAAAATGGGGGACGCAAAACACCGCGTCCCCCATTTTTAGTCTAAAAATATTTAAAAAATATTGCACGGAAATTTGACACATGGTATATTGATATTAACACGGGCAACCCGGATAACAGCGCCGGGTATGCCTTACGGCGGTCCAAACGGATTGCTTTCACTTTAATAGGGTACGGGAGGGCGTTATGAGTATATCGGTTCGCAGCAGGTTGGTTAGCGGGAAGGCGCGGAAACATCCGCGCCTGTTGACGGCGATGGTTTTTCCCGCGCTGCTTCTTGTGTCGGCTTTCGCTGCAGGTTCACCTGTGCAGGCTGAAATTGCTTATGTGCCTGTCAGGGTGGTCGCAAGCTCAGGGGCTACGGCAACGGTTACGTTTGCGCCGCCCAGCGCCGGCAGCCTCAGCGGCGTCACAAAGGAGATAACTGTTGGCGTTGATACGACTTTTGTGTTCAATCTCGGCGGCAGCTCCCGCATATCGCATCAGGCGCAGCGCGCCGAGGGCGGGGCGATGGCCAGTTTCAGGCGCGGCAGCGTCTCACTCAGATTGCCGTCCGACCTGTACAAAAACGCCGCGGTCTCGCTCTACGCTATAAACGGCAGGCGTGTGTTTAACAGTAAGGTGGCTTCAACAGGCTCAGCCGCCGGCGGCCTGAACAGGTCGCTTACCAACATCCCGGCCGGTGTCTATCTGATCTCGGTCAAAAGCGTTAATGGGAACTCGTTCTCATCAAGGCTGTCCCACAGCGGCGGAAAACTGAACCTCGATGTGGCATTTACGGGCGGCCTCTTTTCGTCTGACAAGCTCGCGAAGTCTATGGCCGCAAACAATGAATGGACTGTATCGGCCACGTCGGCGAGCTTCTCCTCACAGTCGCCATCGAGCAAGGTGCTTATCACGGGCGGAAATAACCCAACGATATATATTAAGTTTGCCAGTTCTTCTTTCGGAGGTGGAGGCAGCACCATAGAGGTATCGCCGTCCAGACTGCCCGATGTTGAGACCGTTGCGCCTAAAACTCTTCCCAGTCCGGCAGCAAACTACACGGAAACGGCGGGCGGCCAGTCTTTTGACATGGTTTACATATCCGGCGGCACGTTTACTCTCGGATGCAACGGCAGTAGCTGCCCGCCCGACACAAGAGCCGTGGAGGGCGTAACGGTCAGCCCCTACTATATCGCGAAAGCTACCGTAGGGTCAAGCCTGTGGAACGCCGTGATGGGCGGCGGCACCGCAAACAGCTACATGGGCCCGCAAATAACCTGGTACGACGCCATGGTGTTCGCCTGCAGGTTAAGCAAGATGACCGGCAGGAATTACCGCATGCAAACCGAGGCGGAGTTCGAGTACGCAGTCAAAAGACACAAAAGCAGCTTGACAATAAGCGCTTCCACCGAAGAATGGGCGTATAACTCCTGGAGCGGTACGCACTCGAGCGGGACCGATCCCGTAGGGCCGGGCAGCGGGCAGCATACTCAAAAAACCCGCCGCAACGCAACCGGATACGCCGATACGGTAGGGCGCCTCATCCGTTCGATAGAAGGCATAGGCCCGGCGCTGCGCTTAGTTATTTCGGCAAACGGCAATTTCCCGCCGGAGTATGTTGCGCCATGCAACATTCACGCCCCTGAGATGGACCGCGAGCCGGTGAACTCATACCGCGATATGCGGTGGGTCACAGGCGGCGACTCCGCCTGGGCGGCGGTAACGGGCGGGCA
>WQRV01000073.1 GCA_009786575.1 Chitinispirillia bacterium
ATGCGGGTATAATCTTTAAAAAGGGCTATGGCTATGGTTTTAGAGGCGACGGTCAGTCCTCACGATGTTGAGAGGGTGATAGTGGATACTTTTGGTGAGAGCGACGTATCGCTTGTGGCCACCGGCGACGCGATCGTTCTGACCCGTGCATCCGCCGGCAGGGCAGTTTCCGGCCTTACTATGGCGAGCGAGGGCGTTCTCGCGAAAGAGTGGCTGTCGCCCGAAGAGGATGAGGCGTGGGGATTTCTATGAGGGGCGACATTGTTGTGATTCCATTCCCGTTTTCCAATTTAATTGTATAAAATAGGCACACTTTGCGAAGAAAAACTGACAAGCGTTCAGAGTAAATTGGCGGATTTGTTTGGCTTGAACTGAAACTGGCCATCCCTCCGCTAACCCCCAATTTATTTTGCTGTTGCAACAAAAATATCCGAAAATAACTTTTTTCTGCCCTGTTTGGTGAGTATTTGAGGTAAAGTCCGGCGTTTTTGGAACGATTGTGGATAAGGGCCGGGAGATACTTCCTGCTTGTTAGGGTCGGTATAAAGGTCGGTATAAATGCGGGAGATGTCCTTTTTGGGCACAAAGCCGGGTAAATAGTCTGCCTAAGCCTTAAAATGTCGCCTGTCAGGCGACCAAAAGGCCGTTTTTTTGTGGTATAATTATGTTATTGGGGCAGTAGGTGTCAAAATTTTGCCGCTCGGTTCTGCAAAAAAACTATTTTTAGGTAGAGGAGGCGGTTTGCCATGAAGTCTGCAAAGAAAAACGAAGTAACTATCCGCAGCAGCGCGGCGGAGTACCTGACATTTGTCACGGCGAGCGGGGAGGGCGGGGTTGAGGCCGTATATTCGGATGAGAATGTGTGGCTGTCGCAGAAAATGATGGGTGTTCTATATGATGTAGAAACAAATACTGTCAACTATCATCTGAAAAAGGTGTTTTCTGACAATGAATTGCAGGAAGATTCAGTTATTCGAAAATTTCGAATAACTGCCCTTGACGGTAAATCTTATGAGACGCAGCACTACAACCTGAAAGCCATAATCGCCGTAGGTTACAAGGTAAATTCCGAGCGTGCGGTCCAATTCCGCAAGTGAAGCGGTTCATTATTTTTGACAGATTTTCCGATGCATTTAAGGTACATCCCGTTCATTGGGAAATGTTTTTAACATCAAATAACAAGTACGCCTTATTTAGCCTCGTTAAGCATCCTCTCCTTTATTTTGGCGTTTATGGCCTCCATTACCTTTTTAAATTTATCGGAAGGCGGCAAATACATTCGTTCAAATGCAAATATGTCCTCTCGTGATGAGTGCTCGATATAGGCATTCTCATTCTTTGTTTCATGCTCTATCATATTAAATTTTTTATATGTTCCGCGAGAGCCGTTATTATCTAAAGAGTGCAGAATATCAAGCCAGTCAGAGATGCCAAGCTCTAATTCGAATGCGTTGGGGGACGTTATCTTATCTGCCCAGGGCCTTGTTGCTTTAATAATGCCGGCCATTGTTCTGTGTACCGCAGTTTCTTTATATACAACCAACATGATAGAGCGCATAAAATCAGGCATTGATATACCATACATTGTTTCATATTCGAGGTCTAGCTGGATATTTATTTTATCGGAAATTAGTCTTATTAGATTGTCTGCGATGCCTTTAACTACCGACAAACTCAGTGGGTGAGTATTACGGCCATAAAAACTTCCGCCACAAAAAGAAATTAATGTATCTCCGGCTCGGGTGAATATATCGAGCCCCCATGCATCTATACACTCTGTAAGCAGGAAACCGTATTTGGAACCCCACTTTTTATCCAATTCTCTGATACCGCTATTAAAGATGGAGTTTAAAAGGTTATGCCATTTTGCCGTATCAAGTACTGTTTCGGCAACAGGTTCGTTATCCCCGTATATAATATGGTATAGCATATACCCATCGTCACATCCCCCCGGGTTTAATCTTGAGGTATGGTATTTTGCGGCAGCCCCAGTTGCGGTTCCCGACACTTCAATAACAAAATCGTCATAGTGAAAATAAAGCTCTATTGTTGAAGAAAATTTCTGCCACGGAGCGGGAACGGTATCGGGAAAATGGCCTTCGGTTTTTGCCATTGGGCTGACATCTGAAAAACTGCCGGTGTGATTCTCTTTGTATAAACATCCGCCGCCAATAAACAGCGCCGCTATGGCTACAAGGATCATCACTGTTTTATGCTTTTCGTTCATATTTTACCCTATATACGGGTGAGCAGCGGTAAAACCGGCGCCGCCGCGATTTTTGCATGTGCGGGAATTTTCATTAGCCGATTTTTCTGAAGATGCCCATCATCGTAACGTCGTCGTAGGGGACCGCTTCGCCGCAGTGTTCTTTCAGGGCGTCTTTTACGCGGTCTACGACTTCGTCGAGCGAGGCGTATGGTTTTTCCGCCAGTTCGGCGAATTTCTTTTGCGTGAAGAAGTCGCCGTTTTCGTTTTTGGCTTCTATTACGCCGTCGGTGTACATGAGGATCATTTCGCCGGGTTCGAGCGTTAGCTTTTCTTGGCGGTAAATCAGTTTTTCGTTTATGCCTACGCCTACCGCGGGGCCGGTGGGGGCGAGCCAGCGCTTGATTTTGCCCTCGCGGCGCAGCAGTACCGGGTGGTTGTGGCCCGCGTTTATGTAGGTGACTTCGCCGGTGTTGGGGTCTACGATGGCGAAGAACATCGTGGCGTACATGAAGCGGCCCTTAGACGTGTGGTGGTGGTTGACGATGTAGCGGTTGGTCAGCTCCACGGCGTTCAGCGGGTTATCGGCGCCGTCGAGCGAGTGTTCGGCGAACGCGCGGATGAGGCTGCGTATTAGCGACATGAAGAGCGCCGCGCCCACGTCCTTGCCGGATACGTCGGCGATGACGAACGCCGCGCGGCCGTCTTCGAGTATGAACGCGTCGTAGAAGTCGCCGGAGACCTCGCGTGCCGGCGTGAAGAGCGCGCGCGACTCCCAGCCCGGCATTACGGGCATGGATTCGGGCAGGAAGCTCTCCTGTATCGTCCGGCCTATTTGCAGTTCGCGCTGTATCGCCTCAAGGCGCAGGTGCTCCATTTCCCTCAGCACCTTGAGCTCTTCGTGCTGTTCCTGAATTTTTTTCATCATCAGCGCGCCCTGCATGGCGCCGCTTAAGTGTTCGCCGAGGATGTCGTAGATGTAGCCGGTGAGCGGGCCGTTTTTGAAGACCGCCATGCCGAGCTGTTCGTTTTTGAAGTGGAGCGGCTGCACTATTATCTGGTACGGCTCCTGGCCGCCCTTTGTCCCGCCGGGGATCAGGTCGTTTGTGGGGAAGAACGAGCCGGCCTGCGTCTCGCTCTTTTTCCCGCGCTGTAAAGCGCATACGGGTTTGGAGCTTGGGAACCCCTGCACCGACTGGTCGTAGAGCGACAGGCAGAAGTCGTTGATTTCGAGCCGCGGGAGCACCGTGGATACGGCGTCGGCGAGGCTTGCGAAGTCGAAAGAGTTGGCTATTGCGTGGCCGGCGGAGCGCATGAGCGCGGCTTTCTGTTCCGCCCGCAGCCGTTTGTGCGCCTGCAGCCTCGCGGCGGTTTCGCCGAAGAGGTTGTACCCCTCGTGGAGCAGGTTGTCGGCGGTCTCCTTCTGCATGCGGTTCAGCCCCTCCGTGTATTTGCGGATGAGGACGAGTATTTTCTCCCACTGCAAAATGTCTTCGTTGACGTCGCCGAGCGCTGCGGCGCGGATTACGCGGTTGAGCGCGGGCAAAAATGCGTTTGCCGCTGTGCCGGCTATCTCGTTGAAGAACGAGTCGGCCAGGTCCTTGAGGTCGTCTACGTCGAGCAGTATCCCCTCCGCCATTTCGGTTGACGCGTAGGAGAAGAGAGTTTCCGCGAGCTGCTCTTTCAGGCGGTTGATCTTGTCGGTGGGTATCTGTATGATTGACAGCGTGCGTGTACGGTCGTCGAGCGCGTGCTTGGGGTTGATGAAGCAGCCGCAGGATTGGCGTATGACAAGCGGCGTCTGCAGCGTGGTGCGCATGGGGACGTCTGTGCCGTTCATCTTCGCGACTAAGAGTTCGACCGCCGAGCGCCCCATCTCCTTGAACGGCTGGCGCACGGTGGTGAGCGGGGGAGTGGTGAGCTCGCTCTCCTCAATGTTGTCGAAGCCGGTTACCGTCACGTCTTCCGGTACGCGTATTTCGTGGTCGAGCAGGGCCTGCGTTGCGCCGAGCGCGGTTTCGTCGTTGGCGGTGAGCAGCGCGTCGAATTCTATGTTTTTCCTTACAAGGTCAACCGCGGCCTTGTATCCGCCGCTGCGCGAGAAGTCGCCGGCTATTATTAAATTTTCGTTGCAGCTGAGGTTGTACTCGCCCAAATATTTGCGGAACAGGTCGAGCCGCTCGTCGGCGTCGAGGTTGCCCTTGGGCCCGCCTATGAAAGCGAACTTGCGGCACTTGTGGTCGTGCGCGAGGTGCGAGATGAGGCTCTTGATCCCCGACGTGTTGTCTACGACAAGCGTAGGTATGTGCGCGAGCGCGGGGGCCAGCGAGACCGTGGGCAGCCCGTTGAACCGCTCCATGAACGCGGCGAACTCTTTTTCGGAGATGAAGTTTTTGAGCGTGCCGGAGATGATAAGCCCGTCGAACTTCGTAGTGTCTACGTGGTTGTAGATGATGTTGCGCTGCGCCTCGTAGGGGTTGTTCGGCGACATCTTGAGCGCGCCGCCGGCGAAGCAGACAACGTTGCAGTTGTTCTCTTTCGCGGCGGCGACAATGCCAGGCCACAGGTTGGAGTAGTACAACCCGGCCAGGCCCTCGAGCAGCAGACAGATGTTCTTCATCCGGCCTGCCGTCAACCCATCACTACTTTGACTTCGTGTTTCTGCCCGTCCTTAAAAGCCGGGACGATGGGCTTGTCGAGCGCCTTGCCGTCGACGGTGACCGACTTCACGCCCTTGCAGACCTTGTCCGGGTTCTCTACGGTTATGACGTAGCGGCACCCGCGGAAACTGCGCTCCACCGTGAACTTGCCCCACTTCGACGGGATGCACGGGTCTATGAGCAGCCCTCCCATCTGCGGCCGGATCCCGAGGATGAAGCGGCTCGCGGCCTGATACGTCCACGAGGATGTGCCGGAAAGCCAGCTGTTGCGCGCCAGCCCGAAGAGCGGGTGCTCGTCGCCCAGAATGTTCTGCGGGTAGACGTACGGCTCGCACTCGTACTCGTCGATAATGCCGTTTTTGGCGGCGGGGTTGATCTGGTCGTAGTACTCGTAGGCGCGGTCGCCGTTGCCCATGAGCGCCTCGGCGATCATCATCCACGGGTTGGTGTGGAGGAATATGCCGCCGTTCTCCTTCGCCCCGGGGGGGTATGTGGTGATCCCGCCCTTTGTGGGGTCGTAGCCGTTGAAGCCCGGCGTCGAGAGCTTGAGCCCTTTGGACGTGTTGAGCATTTTGCGGGCCGAATCTAACGCCTGCCTGCCGCGGTTGTCCGGCGCCAAACCGGCGAATATGGGCAGGGACTGGCCGTACAGGTATATCTGCCCGTGGCTGTTCTTGCTTGAGCCGAGCGGCGTGCCGTCGGAGTTGAAGTAGGAGACGTACCACTCGCCGTCCCACGCCTGCTCGTTCAGGTTCTTCTTCATCAGGTTATGGTCGCCAATGTAGCGCAGGACCTGGTCGTTGTTGCCGCGGAACTGCTCCAGGTCCATCATCTCAAGCAATGCCATGCTGTAAAGGCAGGCGTTGAGGATGGATTCGGAGCCGGTGGGCAGGTTCACGCAGTCGTTCCAGTCGGCGAAGCCGGTGAGCGGCAGGCCGTGGTTGCCCAGATTGTTCTTTGTAAAGTGGAGCGCGCGCGCAAGGTGGTCGTGCACAGTGCCCGATTCTACGGGTGCGCCGTAGGAGTCCTTTTCGTAGAACGAGACTTTCTGGTCGAGGAACGCGGCGTCGCCGGTCTCCTTGACGTATGCGCTTACGGCGAGGACGATCCAGAGGTGGTCGTCGCCGTAGTACTGCGGGCGGTCGGGTATCTCGTGCGCGTCGCCGTTTGTCGCTTCCATGCTCATAGGGTTGAACTGGTGCATGGCGGAGCCGTCGGTTTTTTGTACGGACAGGAGCTTGACGATGAGCTCTTTGGATTTTTCCGGCATGTGCGCGACCACGCCCATCACGTCCTGCGAGCTGTCGCGGAAGCCCAAGCCGCGCGTGCCCATCCCCAGTTGATAGTAGGAGAGGTAGCGGGACCAGTAGTAAGTAGTGAAACACTGGCGCGGGTTGTGGACGTTGATCATGCTGTTAAACGCGGCGTCGGGCGTTTCGGCCTGCATCGCCGTAAGGTACTTGGACCAGAACGCGGAAAGCGACTCGAACGCCTTGTCTACCTCGGCTTCTATCCTGAACTTCTCGATTTCCGGTTTGGCGACCGCGAGGCTCTCTTTCTGGCCGAGCTGGGTGATGATCCGCTTGGTCTCCTGCGGCTTGACGGTGCCGAGGCGGTGCATCAGCGCGCCGATGTTGTCGCCCCTGTGCGCCTCGTTGTTGGCGAGCTCTTCGTTATCCGTGAGCGCGAGCGGCGCGGCCCAGGTGCCGTACTCGTTGTCGCCGAGGAACACCCGGCGGTCGGTTTCGAAAGAGGAGGCCGCCGCATTGGAGGTGAAGTAGTTGACCTTCGTATCGCGGTTCATGAACGCGTACTGGATGAGCACTTTCATGTCGTCGGCGTTGGTGAATACGCGCGACTGCATAGTCTGCGGCACCCAGTCGGCGTTGGTGAACTGCTTCACCGCGTCGAAGTGGGTGTACTCGACCACGGGGATGACGTCGATCTCCATAGGCGCGCCCGACACGTTTGTTACGCGGATGTCGCGCAGCTCGACCTGGGCGTCCTGCGGGATGAAGATGGTGCACTCGGTTTTCACACCGTAGAACTCGGAGATGATCTTGTTGTACCCCAGGCCTACGCGGCACTCGAACGAGTCGTACTTGTCGAGCGTGGGCACGAAGAACGGCGAGAAGACCTTATAGGCCCCGTCTTTTTTTATGCGGATGTAGAGCGTTTCGCCCTTGAAGTCGGACGACGGCATCTGCTGGATGTACTTGGTTATGCGGTTGAGCGAGGGGTCGCCCTTGCAGATAAGCGCCCCGCCCGTGTGGTCTACGAACCCGCCGAAGGCCAGGTCGCCGATATAGTTGATCCATTTTACGGGAGTTTTGGGGTTTGTAATGACGTATTCCCGCGCTTCGTCCTTAAAATCACCGTACTTCATGGCTAAAAGGTCCTTTTTTAGTGTAATTTATAGATAAATTGGCTTAGATGGAAAACACCTTTCTATAATATATATATCCGCGTCGTCAAAAGTGAAATTTTTTAAATTTTCGGCCCAGTACGAATTCTTCCCCCGCAGGAAGACGTAGAGCCAGCCCCCCAAATTTTGCTCCCGTGAGTAGGCGCCGCCCAAAATTCCAGACAGGTATTTGTCGAGGGCCAGGGCGTAGATTTGGGCCTGTAATGTGTAATTTTGGGCCTCGCAGTGGTGTTTTACGGCGTCGCAATCGTAGCTTTTCAGGGTGTCGCTCTTCCAGTCGAGGAAGTAGTACCGCCAGGGGTGGGCTGGGTGCCGGTCGTTTTTCAGGCGGAAGACGAGGTCCATGAAACCGCGGATACGGTGGCGGCCGCTGCGCATCAGGAACTCGGCCTCGGCGCGGCGGTCGGCCCTGCCAAGCTCCGCGACCGCCGCCTCGCCGCCGCCGGGGATGGGGAAACGGGTGGTCAGGGCGGACCTCACGTATGCGGCCGCTTGGGCGACAGCGTTGGCCGCTGCCTCCGGGCTCTGCAGCTGCGGGAGGTTCAGAACCCCGCCGCGTTCCAGACAATCTTTTACTATTTTGTCAAGCTCAACAGCATCCCCCAGTATATCGCAGACGTTATCCCTGCCAAGCAGCGCTTCAATAGCCTTGTGCAGGGCATTGCCCGTAAGGTTGCTGCCGGGCAGCGCCTGCCGGGTGGGGGAGCCGTCCCCGCAGTCCGGCATAACATCGTCGTTGCCGCTGTTCAGGTCGATGGCAAGATAGCCGTCGCCGTCCGCTCCGCCCCGTTTTAATATCTTGCTCAGCTGGCTGTAGCTCGTCTCCCGGCTGATGAGGTGCTGCAGGGAGAGTTTTGGGATATCTTTAAGATCGGGGATTGCTCCTTGCGCCGCGCTCTTCACTTTCTGTTTGGATGCTTTTTCGCAATTCGCCGCGAACCGCTCTTCATCGAAAAGCTCGATAGAGCTGTTGCCGTTATCTAGAAGATACCGCAAGCGCGGCGAGATGTCTTCATCTTCTTTGCGCATGGGAATGAACAGCATCGCCTGCGGCCGGGTCATCGCAACATATAACAGTCTCCTGCGCTCGCGCCGCTGGTCGTTTTCGTATGACTGCAGCGGGCCATCCTGGCCGCTGGCTTTCAGATCCTCTTTAGCTAAAAACGGGGTGAAGCGCCTTATGCCGTCCGCGGCCGTCCACGGCAGCACGTCCGGCCCCTTCAGTTCCCGTTTATTTTTGCTGCGCGCGAGGAATACCACCGGGAACTCAAGCCCCTTCGCGGCGTGCATGGTGAGTATCCTTACGCTCGACTTCTCGGTAGACAGCGTGTGGATGTTTTTATCGGCATCCGCCTCCTCCGTGTTATTGTAGAGGCGTTCCAGATGGTCTATCAGCAGCTCGATACTTGAGCTTTGGCCGTAGAGGTACTCCATGCAGTAATCCACCACCTGCCGCAGATCGGCGAGTTTTCTCTCCCCGTCAATCAGCCGTACCAGCCTCTCCCGCACGCCTGTTTTTTCGATAATGCTCCTGAAGAGCTGCGCCCACCGCTGATTGTCGGCGAGTTTTCCCCACGTGTCAAGCGCGTGGGCGAGGCATTGTTTATCACCGCTGCAGCGGGGGTTGCCGCACGGTTCCAGATCATCTTTCAGCGATATGGATCTGGCCTGCCTGTTGAAAAAGTGCGTTAAGAGCGCGGCGGCCCTCGGCGCGCGCGAGTACCTCTTGTTGATCGCCGTCAGGATGGCGATCAGGTCGCGAGCGACAGGGGAGTTGAACACGCCGGCCAGCTTGTACTTGACGCACGGTATTCTGTGCTCCCGGAACTCCTCTATGAACGGCTCGGCGAGCGCGTGGGTCTCTACGATTACGGCAAAATCGCTGTAGTTAAGTGTCAGGTTTTTCCACCCGTTCCCATGCGGTACCGATATTGCGGTACCGGCTAATATCTGGATAGCGGCGCGCGCGGCCCCGTGCATTGTCCGCTTATTTTCGTTATCCGTGTCCAAATCAACAATTTGAACTGGCTTATGCCTCAATACATATTCAGGATTATCGGCCCGCTCTGCCGGCGCCCTCGCTGCGCCGCTGTCGGGATATGCGATGTTTTCAACGATGAACCAGTCCTCGGCGCTGCCGCTTTTGGGGCTCAGGATGGCGTTGTAGGCGGCGATCATCTCCGGCAGCGACCGGTAATTGTTAACTAACGAATATGCCGTGCCGCCGTGCTCACCGGTAACGGTCTCTTTCGCCGATATGTATGACAGTATGTCGGCGTTCTGGAAAGAGTAGATGGACTGCTTCGGGTCGCCTACTATGTACATTTTTGCGTTAACGCCGCCGTCGAGAAATATCTTTCTGAAGATTGACCACTGGATGACGCTGGTATCCTGAAATTCATCGATAATCCCATACCGCAGCCTTTGACGCAGCCCCGCCAGCACCGCGCTGTTTGGCGCGCAGAGGGCGTCGCGCATGAGGTGCAGCATATCGCCGTAGGAGACAAACCCCTTTTCACGCTTGTAAAGGGTATAGCGCGCGGATAGTTTTTCGGCGGCGATGCGGGTTATCGCGAGGATGTGCCGGGATTGCAGCGCTGTTAGCTCTTCCGAGCGTTTGAGGTAGTCGTGACCGCTGATTTCACCTGCCAGCGTTTCGATAACGCCTGCGTATTCCGGGATATTCTTAATGTCGCTTTTCGCGAAAATTTGCGTATTGCCGTGTCCATCGCACTTCATCGGCTTGGATAGCCGGTTTGTGTCGTAAATGCCTGAATCGCACATCTTTTTCAAAGATGATATTAATCCCTCGATGACGTCTAATTTTTTCTGTTCCAGCCTTCCGGCGCCCAAGAGTGCGGTTAACAGGTCAATATACGCCTGTAATTTTTCTATGAGGCCGGCCTCGGCCGCATTTAAATCATCCTTAACGCCGCGCAGCGCCTCAACAGTATTTTCTATCGATGCCGTGTTATTGAGCGCGTCATCGTCAATCTTCCTCCCGTCGTCCGCCAGAAGCTCGAGCGCGGTTTTGCGGATCAATTTTAAATGTTTGCCGCTCGTAAGTTTAATCCCCATCTCCTCCAAAGCCGAGAGCGCCGTCGGCAGGAGCGACGGCTCGTCGTACCAGTCGGTCCGCATGGATTCGCGCAGGAGCGCGTCTACGCCGTCGTTGTCGTCTATGATCTGCGTGCTGAAGTGCACGCCGGTTTCAAACGGCCACGTTTGCAAAAGGCGCAGGCATACGGAGTGGATAGTGCCGATGTGCGCCTCGTGCATATTGTTCAGGCAGTCGCTTAGATGTTCCGCGAGACGTTTGTTGCTGACGCCTTGGCTGTTCAACTCGGCGATACGCCCCGCGATCCCTTCCCTGATGCGCTCTTTCAGTTCGCCCGCCGCCTTTTCGGTATATGTCACAAGCAGAATGTTGCGCAGGTGTATGAGTCCGCTGACGCCTTTTGGCGGCTCTTCGAGCATGCGCAGCACAAGCTTGACTATGGTGTACGTCTTGCCGGTGCCGGCGTGCGCCTCTATAACGCCGTGCCTGCCCAAATCTATGTCTTTGGGAGATGATAAAACCTGTCCGTTACTCATGTATCCACCTCCCTAACATCGGCTCGTATGCTGCTTTGACAAACCTGTACAGTTCCTCCGCCGGCATTTCCGCCGGTCTCTCATCAGTCAGATTAAACGCGTTCAGGTACGGATTATAGCCGGTGTTTCCCAGAACCATATCTCTCAGAGCCGTTTTTAAGTTTTCGGGTTTTGAGCCGTTTTCCGTTATGCCGTCCATGCATTCCCCGAAAGTGGGGAACTCCTTCTTCTTTGTCTTGACAATTTCCGCAACCGCCTTGAACGGCAGGTACTCGCAGCGTCTCTCTATCAGCATCTGTTTCAGAATTTCAGCCAGCCACTCCGTCATCTTGGGCAGCATATCAGGATCGATTTTCATATTCGCCGATTTTACCGCCGGTGTCTCGTCGTGATTCAGCGCGATAAGGGCGACGGGGCGGTTACCGCCCTCGCCGATCCAGCGCGTTACGCCGTCTATCCAAAGTCCGGGATTGTTCGCCGGGTCGCATTTTCTGTCAAACGCTATCATGCCGACAGGGCTTGTTTTATCGTTTGGGTCATTTGGGGCTATGGTCAGCGCGTACTTTATCTCTATGATAAAAGGTTTGCACGAGTCAAGCATGAATATGGAACTGTCATCAACCCGGTGGTTCGGAAAAACCTCCCGCAGCTGCGCCGCGACGGCGGTGCACCGCCTGGCCCACGTTAGAAGCTCGCTTTCTTCCATGCGGCGGATATGCCCCTCCGGCGCTTGCCCGGAGTCTACGTGCGCGCCGTAAATCATCTTCGCGGTTTCGATTGCGGACTGTACCGGATCCGTACCGGTATCATCCGAAAACAACCGGTTCAAAACGGCAATCCAAACCCTCTTTCTCAGCCCCAAGAGCATCCACCCTGTCTCAATTGGCTCATTGACAGCCGCCATATCACCGGGATCATCATCATCCATAATGCCCAGCGTTTTGTACAGATGGTATTCGAGCGGGTTCCCGAAAAATCTCTTTAAGTCGTAAAGGCTGGCAGTGTACAGGCCCGCATCATCAGGCGGGGGCGTACTTTTTACAGACGCTTTTACCGCCAGTTCATGCCGGTGTCTTACGCGCTCGCCCGAACTTTTGAGAGCCAGGTTTCTCTGCGCCCCGTCCCACGTCCCGTGCCCTCGCCCGCGCTCTCTCGCCGCGTCAAGCGACTCGTAGACGATCCACGGTATCTCCCGCCGCACAAGGCACTCGCGCGAATCGGCGTCAACAACTCCCTGGCTTTTCAGATACTCTTCCAATTCCAATATAACGCTTGACGGCTGCAGCACCTCGTCCTTCTGCATATCCCGCGCCCGAAACATGAGTACCAGCCGCTCGCGGGCCGCGTGCATCAGTTCAAGAAACGCGAAGCGGTTGTCGCGCACTTTGTCGGAGTCGCCCACGATCCTCTTGCTCGACAGCAGGTTCCAGCCGCTCGTATCGTTTGTGCCGGGAAACGCCGCGGCGTCGAGGCCCAAAGCGAATATCGCGCGGTGGGGGAGTACCGCAGACGACCGCAGCGGCGCAAATGTTATACCGTGCCACGCGGATGATGGCACCGAAAGCTCCTCGGGAACGCACCCGCGCACAAGCTCGATGAACTCGCCGCTCCCGATCGACTCGCGTTTCGCCAATGTCTGCTGCATGATTATCGAATCAAGCCCGCTCACCGCCTCCTGCCTCACCCGCGCCTCGGCGATGCCGTCAACAGAACCGTCCTGCGGGATATCCCCAAACCACCACCATACCGCCTTTCGGACAGATTCAACCGCGTCTGTGATTTGTACGGACATTTGTTCCCGGCTTACGGATGCGCCGGCCGGCAGGAAACTGTCTCTTGTGAATTGCGCCGATAACTCGTTTAATTTCTCCAATAATATCTTAAACTTCTCCGCCGTCTTCCGCACATCAGACACTTGCGCTTCCGGCTGGAAGATATCAAACAATATGCTGTCGCACGGAATCACTCCGTCTCCCGCCGTGTCAATCGCCTCAAATATCCGCGCAAGCCCGCGCCCGAACGTATGCTCGTCGGTCGCCGCGCCGCCCGCGTCCCCCATGCTCTCGCGCTGCGCGGCGTCGAACCCGCGGAACATCCCCTGTTCGCCGGCCCACCGCTCCCACGTTTCAATCTCTCTTGACGATATCTTTTGCCCGGCCCTTACGATTGGGTTGCGCAGAAGCTCAAAAACACGCGCGCGGTTAAATTCCCCCTCCGCAATGCCAAGCAGCACAAACAGCCCCCGCGCCGTAAAACTCGCCCCGCACGTGGCGCCGAGAATCGAAAAAGGTATATGCCCGGCATGCCCCGGCGGATACGCGCCGAAAACCCGCTGTATGTGCGGCGAATATTTGTCGGGATCGGGCAGGTAAACCGCAATGTCGCTGAAATCGCCCACCCCATTCTCAAACGCCAAATCAAGCACCATCTCCCGCAGCTCCTCAACCTCGCGGCCCGCGTCGGGGCAGGCGAGAATCTGCAATGTCCTGTCGTCAGCAATATTGCCGCTTATGGGCTCCATAGTATCAACACGGGACAGCAAAGACTTTTGCAGCGCGGCCAGTAATGTACGCGGATGATTGCCCTGATATGAATCAGGGCCGCCGCCGTCGCTGCAGTGATACTCAAAATTCCACTCGGCCTGCGGGCACCACAGATAAATGTTCTCCTTGCCCGCGCTGCCCCACAGCTTAAGCAGCGCGTGGTCCTCCTCGTGCCCGAATAACCCGAGCTGATCCAGTTCCTCCTTATTATAATCTTCCGGCCTTACCGGCTTGATCCCCGCCTCTTTGGCCGGCGAGCGGCTGTTCCACCGCCGCGTGTCAACGTCTTCCCAAAACTCCGCGCACGGGTTCGTCAAAAACACGTGCATCTCCACGCCGTCAGTCTGCGACATCTCTACCAGAGTATTGCGGTGGAAGTGGCTGATCTTCGAAACGCCGAAGAGGAAGACCTGCTTGTTACTCCCCACGCCGCACCACGGCCGCCCGTCTTTCGCGCACTCCTGCCGCCTCTGCCTGTACAGGTGCGGCAGAGTTGTATAATCTGCCGGGTTGAAGCACCGGTCCACTTTGCAGTAAAGATCCCTCTGCCACTCTTCGTGTATTTTCGCGTCCGGGCCGTCAAAATAAGGCCGGCCCGACAGCCACTGCGCGTCAATCCCTAAACGCCTCCACTTCGCGGCGCTCTCGTCCCACACGCTCGGGCGGTTGTACTCGTACTCCAAAAACAGCTGCGCGATCCGCGCCGACAGCTGCACCCGCTTCAGGGCGTCTATCCGGCCGTCCCCCTTATCGATAAGGTAGCTTCTGAGCGGGCTGTAGATACCCTCAGCGAGCTGTTTTTCGTCTAACAGGGCGCATATCACCATGGCCATGCGGCCGCCGTCGAGCATTTTCATATCGCAGCCGGGCAGGAGCGCCCCCCACAAAAACTTCTCGAGCGTAGGCATCCGCGCGTTGGCAACGCACCCAAACGACGGCGACTCAGCCAGCTTCACGCTAAGCCACTTGCCGACAGCCGGGTTAGGCACTATAACCGCCGGCGGGTCAAACGGGTCCGCCCAGGCCCCGCGGCCCCGAATCCGCTCAACAACCAGCGGAACAAGGGCGTCGGCCGACGGCGCGAATATCAGGTTCAGCATCCAGGGCTCCCTTTCAAGTCCAGTTAATATATAATGATAGTTATTATCTCTGCTAATGTCAAATGTTTTCTAAAAGATATTTTGGCTCAACACCCGATTTAATGGAAAATACGGTTAATAGCGGTCGGTAAATTGGGGTTTAGCGAAGCTAAAGTCAAAATAAAAGTCAAGGTCAACTAAGGGGGGAAGTCTCCCCCTCGCTCCAGCCAAAAAAGGCCAAAAACGGCAAAAAGACGCCATTTTTGGCCTTTTTTGTCTTCCGCTGCCCCCTCTAACGGGGACACCCCGTAACGCCCCGTTTTAGAGCCCCCCTCTTCTCAATGTTCTCCCCCATAAAGAGGGGGAGAACACTTTTTAAAACCGGTACGTCAAAAGCAACGTCAAAACATCGTAAAACCGGTAAGTCAACGTCAACGGTCGCCCCTTGGGGGCTTAAAACCGGTACGTCAAAACATAATAAAACCGGTACGTCAGCGTCAAAAGCCCATTAGATGGGGTTTTGACTTGTCCGCGTACCGTAGAAGCCAACCGTCTTTCATGCCGGGCGGCGAGTTCTCTTATTGGGGCTAATGATTCGGCGGCCGAGATGTGAATACATGGATTGCATGC
>WQRV01000074.1 GCA_009786575.1 Chitinispirillia bacterium
GGAGCAGCCGATCCGCCCGCCGGGCCTATAAATATTAACCGAGGAAAAGGGATTTGTATGGGAAAGACCACATGCAAGAAAAGGGCCGCTGCGCCAACCGCCGAAAGTTCGGGTGTGCTGGCAGGGGCGGCCGACATACTCCGCTGCGCCGACATGGCCGGGTGTACAGGCTTCAAGGACGTAATCGTTGAGGTAATCAGGGGCCTCGCGCTTGATACTGAATTGTACCCGGAGTTTCCCGTAGACGCCTTGGTCGCCATGGGGTGGGTAACAGATGACCGTATTAGGCCGTTCAACGCCGCCGCGATTGAGTTCTTCCGCCGTGGTGACGAGCACAGCCGCGAATGTCTGAGGCTGGCGGCCGTGCGCCTGATGACCCGTGCGGCCCGGTTCCTGATGGCCGTCGGCCAGATGGAAAGCGCCCACGAAACCTACGCGGCGGAAGAAGCGGAGGCGAGGGAGCGTCAGCTGAAAAGGGCGGCCCGTCGATGGGAGGAACGCCGGGTGGAAGCGGCCAAGGAAAGGGCTGCTGTCCAATGACAGAAAACACGCTGCCGAGCCTCGCGAAATTCCATAGGGTGCTGCACTACTGCACCGCACCGTGGAACCCGGAGAGGGGTCGCCTCTCACGTAATTGTGTCGGGTGCACCGGCTACACGCCCAGTACATTCTCAGGCGAGCCTGAGTGTGACCATTTAGACGCATGGGGGCATTGCAGGCTTGCCAGCCACGAAGAAAACATGAAACGGAAAGGAAAGATAGTAATGCCAACAAAAATTGATTGGTGCGATGAAACGATTAACCCGTTGGGCCACTGGTGTTTCGGCCCAGGCGGCACGCGCGATAAGCCTCAAGTGTGCGCGTACTGCTACGCGGCGCGGATGGCCAAACGCGGATTGTTTACGTGCCCCAAGTGCAAAACATTCTGCGAGCCGCATACGCACTTCGAGCAGCTCGAAAAACTGGCGAAGTGGGAGAAGCCGCGCGCTGTATTCGTACAGAGCATGGGGGATCTCTTCCACCCCGCAGTGCCGGACGAGTGGATCAAGGAGGTGTTCGATGCTTGTGAGAAGTCGCCGCAGCACCACTACTTGTTCCTCACGAAAAGCCCGGACCGATACCTTAAGCTCGCCGCGGCAAACGCACTGCCTAAGCGCAACAATCACTGGTATGGAATGACAGTAACGAGTCCTGATCAATACGCTTATTATGTGGGCACACACCAAACATTCCTCAGTATAGAACCTATAGCGGCCCAGTTCGACCCAGCCCTCCTCGCTTGGGGATGCGCCAGCTGGGTGATTGTTGGTATGGAGACCGGAAACCGCAAAGACAAGGTTATTCCCAAGCGCGAGTGGATCAAAAAAATCGTCAACGGATGCCGCGACTACGGCATACCCGTCTTTCTGAAAGACAACCTCGCCGATATATGGGGCGAACCACTCATTCAAGAGTTCCCGTGGGAGGTAGAATAGCATGGGCCGCCCAGACCTCCCAAACAAATGCCGGAAGTACGGCGCCAAGTACATATGCGGCAGTAGCGGAAAATCGCCCTGCAGGTTCAACAGCCCGGCGTTTGATAAACACGTCAGGGCGCATATCGGCGACTGTACGGCCTACAGCTTCCGCACCGGAGAATGTTGCTCCAGCGACGCCCGTGAGGACGCCGAAAAACAACTGTCCGAAAGGGGCGGAACCAATGCCAACCCTTAAACCGCAGATCCCCGTCCCGCACGAGCACGAGGAGCAGAAGGCAGTTTTTGACTGGGCGAAAGCCAACCTTCCGCTGCGCCCGGAGCTTGCCCTTCTGCACGCCATACCCAACGGCGGTCACCGCAGGAAAGCCGTAGCGGCCAAGCTCAAGGCCGAGGGCGTCAAGAGCGGAGTGCCGGACATAGACCTCCCGGTCGCCCGCGGCGGCTACCACGGCCTGAAAATCGAAATGAAGCGTACCCGCGGCGGCGTAACGTCGCCGGAACAAAAATGGTGGATCGAACAACTGACAGCCCAAGGCTACTCCGCATCAGTATGCCACGGCGCAGAGTCGGCAATAAAAACCATCGAATGGTATTTAAACCTGAAACCGCAGGAGGTCATTTAATGGACAGGATACGCAAAGCGCTTGCTGATCTGATGGGTGGGCTGTGCGACACCACAGCGAATGGCATTATCTGGAAAGAGTTTGTTAATAGGCTTGAGGGTCTTACGTGCCTGTTGCAGAACCCAAAGGACATTGCTGATTGGTTGAATGCAAGGCCGGAGCTGTTGGATGGCGTAATTGAATTAGTATTTGAGGTGCCGGGGTGCATCAATACAAAATGCGGTGACGCTCCGGTTAAAGAATGTCGTGGTAATGGTCCGTGTTTTACTGACGATGACGGCGACTGCCACACAAACGGCTATAACACGCTGGAAGTCATCGGCAATATTCACGAGGAGGGCAAAGAGTGAAAATCGGACTCATAGACGTCGATTCCCACAACTTCCCGAACCTCCCGCTAATGAAACTGTCCGCCGTGCACAAGGCACGCGGCGACAGCGTGGAATGGGTACGCGCACTCGGCATCTATGACGTCGTCTATAAGTCAAAGATTTTCACGCACACCCCCGACGATAACCGGCTATACTACGCTGGTATCATGGGCATGGGCGGTACGGGCTACGGCAGCGACGGGCCGGATTTGCCCAGCAGTACAGAATATGCGTACCCTGATTACAGCATCTACCCGCAATACCTCGGCACCGCCTACGGGTTCCTGTCGCGCGGCTGTCCCCGGCAGTGTCCGTGGTGCATTGTCTCGCGCAAGGAGGGCATCAAATCAAGGGCTGTGGCCGATCTCGATTCATTCTGGGACGGCCAAACCAACATTAAATTACTCGATCCCAACATACTCGCCTGCGCCGACCGCATGAGACTCTTGGATCAGCTTGTTAAAAGCAGGGCGTACATAGAGTTCGCTCAGGGACTCGACATCCGCCTCGCAGATGATGATGTGATTTCTGCCATTAATAAAATGCGGATCAGCCGACTGCATTTCGCATGGGACAATCCAAACGAAGACCTGACCCTGCAATTCCGGCGCTTCAAAGCGGCATGGCGCGGCAACGACTACCGGCGGCTGGTAGTCTACGTCCTGACCAACTACAACAGCACGCACGAGCAAGACCTATACCGGGTTACCACCCTGCGCGAACTGGGCTACAGCCCCTACGTGATGATCTATAACAAGCCGCGAGCCCCAAAAATAACCCGCCACCTGCAACGGTGGACAAATAACCGGCGCATCCACAGAAGCGTCGAATTTAAAAACTACGACCCGAGGAGGGGATAAAGAAATGTTGTCAAAAGATCAATTAACTGAAATCCGCGAACGGGCGGAAAAGGCTACGCCAGGGCCGTGGGAGTGGGAGGTTAAAAAAGATTGTCGCGACGTGAAGTTGCTCACCGCTCATAGCGGTAGATATTACGTTATGAATTTCGAACGCTATGGTATGGATGGTGCGGCCCCATCATTCCAAGTTTATGAAAAATATGATGGAGCGCTCCACGAGCGTGGTTCGCAGGGTATGCGTCGCGCCGACGCCCTTGCAAAGTCAAAGCCGGGCATGGAACATCACCACGGCTATGACGATTACATTGACCATCCGGATGCCATATTCATCGAGCACTCTCGGCAAGATATCTCCGCCCTGCTGGAGCATATTGCGGAGCAGGATGCGCTGATAAAAAAACTGGACGCAGACCGCCGCCGTATGGCCGAAATTGCGGACGGTTTGGACTACGCCATAGAATTGGAGGCGGGCTATGCCTAACCTAAATGATGTCAGCGCATCATACAAAGGACAACGGGGCAACACCCCGATTATGCCGTCTTGGCTCCTCACAAAGGATGATGACACGGCATGCCACTACGCACTCCATGACGGGTACCTCGGCCCGTCGAAAGATTGCCCGACGTGTCGAATGTATAAGGAGGCAGACAATTGATCCTCCACGGCGACGCCCTCGCCACCCTGC
Source organism: Chitinispirillia bacterium (assembly GCA_009786575.1). GTDB lineage: Bacteria > Fibrobacterota > Chitinivibrionia > Chitinivibrionales > Chitinispirillaceae > GUT77. The sequence continues at coordinate 4,019 of WQRV01000074.1, forward strand.
GCACCCTGCCGGACGCTGTCGCCCAGACCTGCGTCACCTCGCCGCCGTACTACGGCCTGCGCGACTACGGCGCCGCTGGTCAGATCGGCCTTGAGCAATCGCCGGAGGAGTACATCGCCCGGCTGGTGGATGTGTTTAGGGAGGTGCGGCGCGTGTTATGTGATGGCGGCACGCTGTGGGTGGTAATTGGTGATTCGTATGCCCATAGCACTGGCGGCAGGGGCGATAGTGAGCGTGTATTTATACGGGGCAATGGAAAGCCCTACCGCGTCACACAAAAACATGATGGGCGAAGATTTAACCGTGGCAGCAGTGGTTACAAGCCCAAAGACCTGATTGGTGTCCCGTGGATGCTGGCATTCGCCCTCCGCGCTGACGGCTGGTACCTGCGGCAAGACATCATTTGGAACAAACCTAATCCAATGCCGGAGAGCGTCCGCGACAGGTGTACTCGGTCGCACGAGTACATCTTCTTGTTATCCAAATCGCGCCACTACTACTTCGATGCGGCCGCAATCGCCGAGCCATGCGCGGACAGCACGCTGGCCCGAATAAATCAAGACATCGCCCTGCAATCGGGATCCTTCCGCCAGCCGGGCAAAGGCCGTATGAGGGCCTGTCCGCCGCGGTACTGCGGCAAAGAGCAAGCTGATCACCCTGTCCTTCGCTCCCGTACAAAGTCCGGCAACGTTTACCATTACAGGCCGCTGCGGAACAAGCGCGACGTCTGGACCGTAACCACCAAACCATACAGCGGCGCACACTTCGCAGTCTTCCCGCAGGACTTGATCCTGCCCTGCATTCTCGCCGGCAGCAGGCCGGGAGATGTGGTACTCGACCCGTTCTTTGGAACTGGTACTACGGGACTCGTGGCATCAGTGGTAGGGCGACGGTACATAGGAATAGAATTAAATCCAGACTATATAACCATGGCCCGCGACCGCCTCGGGGTGTTCGCGGGAAAATCATAGATGGAGGATTGTAATGAAAATGCCTAAGATTGTTAAAAAGATGTCCGTGCCTCAAAGGCACGAGGTGATTAGGCTGCATCCAGAGGACATGGCGTACATCGCCAGGCAACTTGACAGGCTAATCGAAGCCAGGAGCAGCCAAGACAACGCCCACCTGAACAGGCCTATGAGCCTGAAAGCTGTGGCCGAGGCAATTGGCATCTCAGTCGGGACGCTTTACCACACGCCGGGAATACCGAGTAAGCGGTTTGGCCGCGGCAAACGCAGGTGGTACACGATCGCCGAGGTAAGGGCATATATGGACCGCCACGGAACCAGCAGACGGGGAAAATAAACATGGGCCAGCCAATAGCCACGGAACAGGCTGTAGAGACGCCTCCGCCTCTCATGCGCGCGAGCGATGTCGCCAGGCTGTTTGATATGCCGGTGGAGACCATCCGCCAATGGGCACGCAGCGGCTTCCTGCCCTCATTAAAAATTGGGCGGGACGTGCGGTTCCGTCCCGACATAATTTTACACATATACAAGAAAGGTTTGCCGGCACTATGTGCCAGAACTTATACTTCAAAAAAGACACTGAGAAAGCCACCTCCGAAAAACAAGGAGCGGATGCCATGGGAAAAGCCCCGACCTGTCCCACAGGGCTGAGATGCCGGCCAAAGGCCGACGGGACACCGGTCTACTATCTGAACACCACCGTGGACGGGATTTGGCTGACGGAACGAGCCGGCGGAAATCTAAAGGCGGCCAAGGCCCTTCTGGCAAAACGAACTGCCGAGATATATGAGGGGAAGCACTTCCCCAGGCGCGCCCCCTGCGGCGACCTCCTCAGGCACATCTGTGCTGAGTACGCCGAGCGTAGACTGTTGCATGTTAAAAGCGGCCCGGACAGGGTTCTACACTTCAAGCCGATAGACCGGTTGCTGGGGCTTATCCCGGTAACCAAACTGCGCGTTTCCGACGTTGAAGAGTACCAGCGCGCCAGGCTGCAAGAGCGGAAAGTTATACGCTATAAGGAGGATGGAGTGTGGCTTGAACGATCCGGCAGTTTCATAAGCCCAAGCACCATAGACCATGAAACCAACGAATTAATGATGGCCCTCGACTGGGCCGTCATGGAGCGCCTGATCGAGTACAACCCCATAAAGGCTCTGAAAAAAGTTGGCGTTGCCGAGCCAAAGAGGATAATGCTCGACGATGGGAGGGAGGGCGGCCCGGAGTGGCAGCTGCTATACAACGCCTCCCCTGTCTGGCTAAAGAATATAATAGAATGTCAGTACCTCACAGGGATGAGGATCGGGGAAGTTATGGCTCTGAAGTGGAACATGGTAAACACGGTGACGGGGTTCATAACGCTGCCGGCTGCGGTGACCAAAACCTGTAGGGGGCGCAAAATCCCCATGTACCCGCGCTTGGTAGACCTCCTGCTGTCTCTGCCCAAGGCGCACAGTGAGGTGTTCGTGGGGGCGAACGGCGCGCCGGTGCAGACGCATGCGGTGATAAAGGCGTTCTCCCGCGTGACCAAGACCGTCTCCATGCCGCACATCACAACCCACGCCCTGCGCCGGACCCGGGGGCAAATCTGGGACGATGTCGACCGCTTCATGAGTTCCGAGGCCCTGGGCCACGACGAGAAGGTTCACGGCAAACACTATACCGAGGCCAAAGAGAGGTCGCTTATTTCGCTCGTCGGGTCGGCAAAAACAGGTAATTGAGAGGAAATTACTTTAGACAATAATTAGACATGCCAAATCTGTACTATATATTTTGTCAAATAATTGATGGTATAACTTATTGAATTACAGTGAGTTAGATAAATCGGAGTGGAGGGATTTGAACCCCCGACCACCTGAACCCCATTCAGGTGCCCTACCAGGCTGGGCTACACTCCGATAATGCCATAATATAGTATATGGGGCCGCGGCGGCGCAAGAGATAAATAAAAATTTTTTTCTTGATTTTTATCCCACCCATTACTTATTTTATATTGTTCCATATTTAAATAGTATTTTGGAGCGGCTACCAATCAGGAGACATGTTGAAGAAATACACGTTTAAGGGCGGCGTTCACCCGAACCACTGCAAGGAGCAGACCGAGCATCTTCGCATAGAGGAGTTCCCGGCCCCGGCTGTGGCCGTGGTTCCGCTTACTCAGCACATGGGCAAGGTGACCAAGCCTTTGGTAGACAAGGGCGACCGGGTGCTTGTGGGGCAGCTTATCGGCGAGACGGTGAAGCATGTGTCGGCGTCGGTGCACTCCCCGGTGTCGGGGACGGTGCTGTCGGTTAAGCCCTTCCCGCATCCCTCGGGGCGGCTGGTCAACGCTGTTGAAATTGAGAACGACGGGGCGGACGAGATTATGGAGTACGCGCCCATAGGCAACCGCTGGACCGAGACGGCGCCCGGCGAGCTGGTACAGGAGGTCGCCGCGGCCGGGATAGTCGGAATGGGCGGCGCGGGCTTCCCTACCCACGTAAAGCTCTCGCCGTCGGCCCTCAAATCCATTGATACCCTTATAATTAACGGCTCCGAGTGCGAACCGTACTTAACCGACGACCACCGCATAATGATAGAGCGGACCGACGGCATCCTTACCGGCGCGCTTATAATGAGGAAGATACTGGGCGCGAAGAATACTTTCATCGCCATAGAAGACAACAAGCCCGAGGCCATCAAGGCCGTTGCCGGCAGGGTAGCCTCTTCGCAGTTCAGCGGGATCACCCTCGTAGTCCTCAAGTCTAAGTACCCGCAGGGCGGCGAGAGGTCGCTCATCACCGCGGTCACCAAGCGCAAGGTGCCGTCGGGCGGGCTGCCGATGGATGCTGGGTGCGTGGTGCAGAATGTGGGCACGGCGCTCGCCGTGTGCGAGGCGATTATGGAGGCCAGGCCGCTCTACAGGCGGGTCGTGAGCGTCATGGGGGTTGGGGTCAGGTCGCCTAAGAATTTTTTGACGCGCGTGGGCACCCCGGTCAGGGCGCTGCTCGAGGCCTGCGGCGCGAACCTCTCCATTGCCAAAAAGGTCATCCTGGGCGGGCCTATGATGGGCGCCGCGCTCTCGGACATCAACGTGCCGGTCATAAAAACATCGTCGGCGATATTAGTGCTCGACCAGATAACCGAATCCGTCAAAAAGTACCCGTGCATAAACTGCGGCCTGTGCGTAAGGGTTTGCCCCATGCGGCTTATACCCTCCAGGCTTGCAAAGTTTGTTGAGAAGGGCAATCTCGACGACGCGGCCAAGTGGAACATATTTAACTGCATGGAGTGCGGGTCGTGCACCTACGCCTGCCCGGCCAAGGTAAACTTAGTTCAATTCTTCAAGCTGGGCAAGATGAAAATCAGAGCGACGCAAGCCAAGCAGAAGTGGGTGGTGTAATTATGGACGAAAAAACATTAGAAACCCCGCGCCTCCACCTGTCCGGCGCCCCGCACGTGCGCTCGCGCATGTCGGTGCCTATGATAATGGGGGCCGTGCTCATCGCCTTGGTGCCGTCGTTCGTGGCGTCCGTCGTCTTCTTCGGCACAAGCGCCGTGCTGCTGACCCTGGTCTGCATCGCCGCGGCGGTCGCTGCCGAGTTCTTCGCCAACCTTATAATGAAGAGGCCGCAGACGATCGGCGACTGCAGCGCGGTCATCACTGGAGTGCTCGTCGCGTTCAACGTCTCCCCCTCCCTGCCGCTCTGGATGGGGGCGCTCGGGTCGGTCTTCGCGATAATCGTGGCCAAGATGGTCTTCGGCGGCCTTGGGTGCAACTTCATAAACCCGGCGCTCGCGGGGCGCGTGTTCCTCATAGCCAGCTACCCCGCCCCCATGACATCTTTCCCTGCCACAAACTTCGGCAGTATCAACGGGTTAGATGCCAAGTCCTTAACAGGCGCTTTAAATGAGTGGTCTATACTGCCGCCGGACGCGGCCGCCTCGGCGTCGCTCTCCGCCGCGGTAGACGCGGTAACATCGGCCACCCCCCTTGAGGCGATCAAGTCTACCTCCATACTCGACAGCTACGCAGCCAACATTACCGAGTTTCACAAGGCCTTAACCGACCTCTTCGTCGGCAACGTGGGCGGTTGCCTCGGCGAGACCTCCGCGGTCGCGCTGCTCGCCGGCGGGATATTCCTCATGGCAATACGGGCGATCGACTTCAGGATTCCTTTCTTCTATATATTGACGGTTTTCGGGCTATTCTGGCTTACAAACGGGACAAGTACCTACTTTACGGTTGACGCGCTGATAACGCCTACGTTCCACATTCTGGCCGGCGGGCTGTTTCTGGGCGCGTTTTTCATGGCGACCGACCCGGTCACCTCCCCCATCACTCCGAACGGGCGGATCATCTTCGGCGTGGGCTGCGGGCTGCTTACGTTTGTCATAAGAAAATACGGCGGGTACCCGGAGGGCGTGTCGTTCTCGATCGTTCTCATGAACCTCGTGGTCCCGCTCATCGACCGGTGCACGCGCCCGGCAATCTACGGCGAGGTGAAGAAACGTGCTTGACATAATCAAACTAATCGTAGTGCTGACGGTGGTCACGACGGTGGCCGGGCTGGCCATCGGCTTCACCAACACGAAGCTGGCCGGCAGGATCGCGGAGCAGGAGCAGGAGACCAGGCAGTCCGCCATCGGCTCGGTCTTCCCGCAAGGGGTCAAGATCGACGAAGTCAAGGGCGGCGGCGCGCTCCCCGGCAAATACTGGATGGCGGCGACAGCGGATGGCGCGCTGGCAGGCTACGCCTTCGAGATGGCCGGCACCGGCTACGCGGGCGACATCAAATTCATGGCGGGCATAGCGCCGGACGGGAAGATTTTGGGCATAACGGTGCTCTTCCACAACGAGACGCCGGGCCTCGGCTCCCGCGTGAACGAAGTCCCGTCCACAAAGTACATCTGGTACCCGATGGGCGGCTCAGAAAAGTCCAAACCGTGGTTCACCGAGCAGTTTGTAGGGCTGTCTGCCCTTAGGCCCATAGGCGTTGACAAAATCGCCGAGTGGCACAAGCTCGACAGTACGGCGAAGGACGCCCTGAAGGAAAAGAATACGGTTACGGCTATAACGGGATCGACCATCACCACGGTCGCCTTCACTAAGGCGATCGAGCATAAGGCAAAAGGGTACCTTGAAGCGATCGGCGGGGTGCACAACATCTCCATCGACACCGGCACAGATACCCATGCCGGCGGAAGCGCCGGAGGGGAGTAGGCTTATGTATATAGACCAAGAAATGAAACGCGGGATAATCACCGAGAACCCGATACTGATACTGGCGCTGGGCCTCTGCCCGTCGCTGGCCGTCAGCACGTCGGCGCACAACGGGCTGGGCATGGGCATCGCGGTGACTATCGTTCTGGCCATCACCAACGTAATCATCTCCATAGTGCAGGGGTGGATCCCCAGCAAGGTCCGCATCCCCTGCTACATCGTTATCATCGCCACGTTCGTGACCATACTCGAAATGTTCATGAAGGTCTACACGCCGGCCTTAAACAGCCAGCTCGGCATATTCATCCCGCTCATAGCGGTCAACTGCATCATCATGGCCCGCGCGGAGGCTTACGCGTCAAAGAACAACCCGGTGCACTCCTTCATAGACGGTATCGTGATGGGGCTCGGCTTCACGTTCGCGCTCGTGCTGCTCAGCATACTGCGCGAATTTTTGGGCAGCAACAAGATCTTCGACCTTATGGTAATCCCCGGCTTCGAGCCGATGACGGCCTTCATCCTCGCCCCCGGCGGCTTCTTCGTGATAGCCTTCGTGATGGCGCTCGTAAACGTAATGAAGGCGAAAAAGAAGGAGGTTAAGGCAAAGTGATGCAAATCAACACTTTAGATATGGGCATTTATACTAACTCAACCGGTATTGGCGGATACTTCGCGGACGGAGGGAACGCGGTATGACGGATTTTGTTACTATCGTCCAAATATCAATAGGGGCCGTGCTCATCCAGAACTTCGTGCTGGCGCGGTTTTTGGGCCTCTGCCCCTTCCTCGGGGTCTCCAGGAAGCTCTCGAGCGCGACGGGGATGGGCATGGCGGTCATGTTCGTGATGACCATCGCGTCGATGTGCATCTGGTGGGTCGATCAGACGATCCTCATCGCGATGCACGAAGAGTTTTTGCGCACCATCGTCTTTATCCTTATAATAGCCTCGCTCGTACAGCTTATGGAACTTGTCATGCAGAAGTTCACCCCGGCGCTCTACGAGTCGCTGGGCATCTACCTGCCGCTGGCCGCCACGAACTGCGCGATTTTGGGCGTGGTGATAATCAACACGGGCGCGAACCCGTACACCGGCGAGGCGTTCACGTTTATCGAGGCCACGGTCAACGGTGCGGCCGCGGGGCTTGGCTTCCTGCTGGCGCTCGTGCTTATGGCGGGGCTGCGGGAGCGGTTAGACCTGGCAGACGTCCCCAAGGCGATGGAGGGGTTCCCCATCGCGTTCATCACCGCGGGGCTGATGGCGCTGGCGTTTCTGGGGTTCTCGGGGCTCTCGTTTTTCCCGGGGACGGGGGGATGATCTGATATGGAAATGATGATGCCAATGTTCGTAGCCGGAGGGATCGGCTTAGTCTTCGCGATAGGGCTTGGGATAGCCTCGCGCACCCTGCAGGTCTTCGTTGACCCTAAGGTCCCGCGCGTCCAGAACGCCCTGCCCGGCGCCAACTGCGGGGCCTGCGGGCACCCCGGCTGCAGCGCGTTCGCCAAAGCCGTGGTAGAAGGGAAGGCCCAGGCCGCCGCGTGCATCCCCGGCGGCGAGAAAACCGTAGCCAACATCGCCGACATCCTCGGCGTAACGGCGCAGGCCAACGAGCCGATGATGGCGGTAGTGCACTGCAAGGGCGGAAAAAGAGAGGCCTTAGACCGCTCCATATACAACGGCCTGCCGGACTGCCACGTTGCAACCCTTATAGGCAACGGCTCAAAAACCTGCCCCGACGGCTGCCTCGGCCTCGGCACCTGCGTAAAAGCCTGCATCTTCGACGCAATCAAAATCAACGAAAACAACATAGCCGTAGTAGACCACGAAAAGTGCGTAGGCTGCGGCAAGTGCGTATCCGTCTGCCCGCGCAACATAATATCCATGATCCCGCAAATACACAAGGTCTACTTAGCCTGCTCCAACCACGACAGGGGCGCACCGGTCAAAAAATACTGCTCCGTAGGGTGCACCGCCTGCACACTATGCGTAAAGGCAACCGTCTCCGGCGCAATAACAATAGAAGAAAACCTCCCGAAGCTCGACTACTCCGGGAACGAGATATTCATAATAGCCCACGCCAAATGCCCGGTCAAGTGCTTCGTAGACCTGACCAAAATGCGTCCCAAGGCCAACATAGACACCAAATGCAACGGCTGCGGCGAGTGCGCCGAGGCGTGCCCCATGAAAAACGTCATATCCGGGGAACCCAGCAAGCGCCACGTAATAGACAAAAACAAGTGCATCGGCTGCGGCACCTGCCTCAACATCTGCCCCGTAAGGGCAATAACCCTGTGGGGCGGGCTGGGGTACGACTCTATGGAGCGGCAGAAACGGCAGAGGTACACGTCTACGGAAATAGGCTCGTAACCGCGGCAACGGCGCGCTTGCCGCCGCCGCGGAAATCCAGCGGGCGGGCGCCTTTGGCCGCCCCCAACCGTTTTTTTGCATTTTTCCCACTTTTTTTGTAACAAACCGCCCCCTCCCACGGTCTAACAGGGTCAAACAGCGCCAATAGGGCGGCCTCACAACGCCATACTGCATTTTTTTTTATTATTATCTTGCATTAAACGCTCTTTTTGATTATATTATACCTATGATATCGGGGGGTACAGTTTGAAAATCTATACCATTTATCCAAATAACGCCAAAATTTTTATCCTTTATAAAGGGGAGGTACCTGTATGTTGAAGGTCCTGCAACGCCGCCTTTTTGCCTGCGGCGCATTCCTGACGGCGGTCCTCGTGGCCGGTTTTATCGCAATAAGCTGTAACTCAGACTCATTATCGCCGGAACCGGGCGACCTGAGCGCAGCAGCCCAAAAAACCAAGGACTCGCTGGAATTCGTCAGACTCGTCGATTCAATCAGGCTGGCCGACGAACTCCGAAACGAGGAGATTGCAGACTCCATTCGGATCGCCGACTCAATCGCTATCGCGATTGTACTGGATTCCCTCAAAAAGGTGGACGATGCCGCATACATCCGGATGGTAGACTCGATAAGGATCGTAACCGCGTATTTGAAGGAAAAGGAGAGGGTTGCGGATTCCATAAAGACAGCTGAACGCGCTAAATGGGTTGCCGATTCTACGGAACTCGCAGTGAAAATCAATCTGGCGGAAAGTCTGGCGGAGTCTGAGAGATTAAAGGAATCGCTGCGGGTGATGGACTCGACAAGGTTGGCGAACGATTCAATTAAGAGGGCGCAGGATTCAATCGCGAACACGATTCAAAATCAGGCCACAATAAATTCTTTCCCGTCGCAGGCTCGGGCTGTGATAGGCTCCGGTTATGATATTACCGGCGAGTACGCCAATCAGGGAGAGATGAGAAGCCCTATTTTAGATTTTAACAAGCTGGCGCTTAGCGCAGGCCGGATTGTGAAGGACGACGGAGCCGTCCAATATTATGGGCGGACGATTGAGGGGAATGATGTCAAAACTTATCAAGAAAAACTATCCCGCGAAGTAACTGTAACCGCAAGCGCCAAAGCAAGTTGGGGATGGGGAAAAGCCTCGTTTTCCGGGCAAACTAAAAAAGCTTTCGGCACTGAGACCGCGGGTTCAAATCAACGCGCGTTTGTCACTACAAGCGCCATGGTCGTTAACAAGGGCTACAGAATCACAAATATGAGCGAAATAACCAATTTTTTATCGGAAAGTTTCTTAAACGACCTTAGAAATAATAAATCGGCAGAGTATATTGTAGAGACTTACGGAACCCACGCGGTTATGGGCGGAAAGTTTGGCGGAAGGCTTGATTATAATATGAGCGTCGAGAAGGTGGACTTCGCTTCATCCGCAACCTCTTCTTATAGTGTCAGCGCCAATATCAGCGCCAGCGCATGGACTGTGAGTGCCTCCGTGAGTACTGCTGCTCAAGGTTCTCACGAAAAAGCAGAAGCTATACAAAGTAGTTTGAGCAATATAAATGTTCAGTCCGTCGGTGGAAGTCCATCCTTCTCGGCCGGCATACATATCGGAGGCATTTCAGCTGCGGAATGGGCGGCATGGGTCGAAAGTATCAATGAAGGAAATCAGACCCTTTGCGACTTTTATCCGAACGGGCTCCGTTTAATCAGCGAATTTGTACCTGATGAATTCAGCCAAAAGAGAAATGAAATTGATAATTATATACAAAATTATCTAGACCGAATGGGGATTGCTACTCATACCGAAATCAGGTTATCTCCCATCGCGCAAGAACTTAATACTGGGTTTGTACGCGGAGGCACCAAAGGCGAGTTGCTTACTAATGGAGATGCGAATATGAATCCCAACAAGAATAACAACGATTTATACAAATGGACAGTAACAATTGATGACGCCTATCTGGCTGATCCGAGAACTCCTAAATGCGGTACGTATAAGACGCTAATGGTAGCAGTAACGTATGTGATTGAAGAGAATAAGGGGGACAATACCACCTATACAATGAAAGACGTGTGGCCCATCAACCTTGGGGAGAGGCAGATTGTTGGTATACACCATAACTATAAGGCAGAAAGACACTATGGTTACGTACCACACGCAAGCCATGCAAACCCATATGGGCCAATAGCGCTTCCCGGCCCGATTGTAACATCGGTAACTGTCAAAGCCGGTAGCAGCTCATACAATGTAGGTTATGCTATTACCGGAAAATTCATGCTCTATGAAAAGTTTGATATAGCACCTAACAGTTCAGGTAAACGCCTGAACCTCAGCAGCCGGTAATAGCGTATAATATTAGATAACTGTAAAAAAAGAGCGGGGAATAAAATCCCCGCTCTTTTTAAAACAAAATCAACCGTAAAAATACACAAACAAACAGACCAGACAAATTCATACCCAGTCACGGGTAAGGAGGGTTTTTGATGGACCGTACCGTTCCAATCACCAGGCGCACGCTCCTCTTGTGCGCCGCCCTGCTCGCGGCACTTACGGTAATACCCGCTACCGCGCAGACAAT
>WQRV01000075.1 GCA_009786575.1 Chitinispirillia bacterium
GGGGGGGGGGGGGGGGGTACGCGCTGTAAGTCGTTGATTTATAAGGAGTTAGGTGGGCTGACTTGTATGATTTATATGACAGGTTTATGCCAACTCCCCCGCACACCGTCACGGCGGCGCAGGCGGGCGCGAGTATCGCGAGCGTGATTGTCATCATGTCCAACACCATCATATAATGCCTCCAACCCAATCCGGTCAACAGAACCCGCCAAAAGCGTCCCCCACCGTCCGCCTGTCCACACTGTTAAGTATACATTCCCGCGCCCAAAATATCAACAACTATCTCACCGGAACTGCCATGGCAGAGGATCATACCGGATATCCGCCGTTTTCGATTATTTTTATGGTATATACCTTTCAAACCTGTTATTTGTCCCGCTTACAAAAGCAAAAATAAGTACATCCCCTTCGAGCCTCCATTTGTAACTCAAATCCACTTTATTTGGATGGAATATTCCACTGCCCGATCTTTGAATAAAACCATTGGTTGTCTTTAATAAAATAAAAAAAACATTTGCCCTGATATGTCCAGGGTCATGGCTGTCTGTCTCATCAATATGGAAATGTGTATTTACTGCGTTTTTTATTTGTAAGTTAATCTTTAATGTATCTTTTATGGCCGGCAGTTTGCCTAAGTCTTCGGCAATTGGCTTTTTAAAATGCAGAGTTGTATTTGTACCGCTATTCCGTTGAATCAGATGGTATAAATAATCTTTCTGAACATCAAGCAGTTTGGAAGGAATGCTGTCATTTATCTGCGCATATATCGTAAACGAATATATGAACACAATAATTAAGGTCAATTTTTTCATTTTTTCTCCTTATTAACTTATTTATTAGTTTGGTAAAATATATCTATACATTTCTCTTAAAATATGTTATTTCGCGGTTCGGGATAACGGATGCCGCATCAGACAGAACGCGCTGAATTGGCAGCTTGGCCAGGATATTATAAAACTCTGGTAGTCCTGCTTTCCTTCTCCTCCCACTTGATATCCGGTATCTTCTTAACGTTCACTATGAAGTGGAAGCCCGGGTTGATCTTTTCGGGCCTCCAGGTAAAGCGCATCTCCCAGCACTCTAAGTCGTAGTAGAACGTAAAGTTGTTGTGCGAGAACTGGCTGCTTGAGAAGTCGTAGTTCCCGCTCCACTTGACCGACATGGCGTTTGTCAGGTTCATACCGGCGGACGAGCTTACGTTGAACGACTTTGTGGGCAGAAACTTGTCGCCGGGCAACGCGCGCTGGGCCCTGTAGCTGAAACTTGGCGAGAAGGAGACGTCCCACGCGGTTGCCCCGGCCTTGTCTCGCAGTACTGGCGCGTCCGGTGTTGTGAGGTCGAGGTTCAGGAGATCTCCGTCCCACAGTTTCCCCGACGCGCCGAGGCGGCCGGAGGTAAGGTCTATGCTGTAGTCGCGCTGCACGGGCATTTTGAGTTCGTTGTTTGCGTTGTAGAGCCAAAAGTTGGATGAGTACCGGACGCTTAATATGCTTACGTTTGTGCTTGCGCTCAGGGAGATGTCGCGCCACCTGCGCTCTTCTGCCTCAAAGTCGTATGATGTGTTCACGGTGAGCGTGAGGAGGTCGAATTTCTGTTCCTGCTTTTTGGACGCAGGTTTGGTTCCGGCGGTATCGGCGGTAACGGCACCGGCCGCAGCGGCGGTATCGGGGGCAGAAATGGTGCCGGCGGCGGCAACGGCAGCGGCGGTACCGGTTGAGGCGGTTTGGGCTGTGCTGTCGTCAGGTGATGGCAATACACCGGCGGGCGTCTTGGCCGGCAGCGGGCTGACGCTTTCGTTTTCATTGATGACGCTATGCGTTTCTTCGATGACGCTGACCTTGTAGTCGTCAACAGAACCGGTTTTTGTGCTGCCGCGGGTACGGCCGCTTCCACCGGACTTGCTCTCTTTCGGAGTAACAACCCTCTTTCCCTGAAAAGTGTTTGAGAGGCTGAAGTTGACAAGCTGCTGCGCTTTGGGCCTGGCCCTTTCGTAGTTTATGCCCACGTTGTAGAATCTCTTGTCGAGCTCGTGTTCGGGGACGAACGCGTAGCCCACCGTGGGGGTCATCATGTGGCGGATGGCGGTTACGCCCATCAGGCCGCCCATGGGGAAAAGTCCGTAGATGCGCGTAGACATGTTTACGCCGGTACTCCACGAGCTTACGGTATGGAGGCCGCCAAGCGTGTCGCGCACCAAATGCCGGCGCACCGGGCTGATCTTGACGATCCTGTAGTATGAGACCAGTTCGCCGTATCTGTTGACTGAATCCATAGGCGTCGCGCTGATCAGCGTGTACTCCGGCGCCCTCGTGTCGCTCTCCGGGTCTTTCACATTGTAGACCAGTGTATCCCGCAGGTAAAGCGTGTCTATGACCGTGGTGTCGATGGCGCCCTGAAACATGGACGTGTTGATATTGAAGTACGGAGATAGATCTACATACTTCAAGATTTTCTGCGACGACGTGAGCCTGACGTTGTGCTCCATGCCGGATTTTATAAACCCAGGGAGCGAATCGTTGCCGTAGGCCTCGCGGCGCACCTTTGCCTTTGTGTTGTACGAGTAGTAAATGTTGTTGTACCACGACGGCTCGTCCTTGCCGGCGCCGGTTTTGAACGGGATGAACGCCCTGTTCTGCAGATTGAAGTCTACAGACGGCATGTCCTCCTCGATGCGGTCGGTCGAGAGGTTGTGGTTCCTGCGCCACATAAGGTTGGCCGACGCGTTGATCTTGTCGAACCTGTGCGAGAGCGTCATGTTGGCATCGAGCTGCTGCTGCTCGAGCTCGTAGGTCCGGTCGCTGTAGAGCTGGTTGAACGTGCGGGTAGATAGTACGCTCCCCTGCCCGCTCATGCGCGTTTTGCCGTCTGGGGTGAGCAGGTGGTTGTGGCGGTAGTCGAGCGCCCACTGCTGCGAGCTTTGCTCCAGCCGGTTGTCTATCACGTAGCGCCCCGATACCTGCCCGTCAAGCGAGTAGCGCAGGGTGTAGCGCCCAGCCGCGTTGAAGACGAAGCTGTTAAACTCCTGTACCTTGGTACGCAGCGTGAGGTCGTAGTAGTCGTTTGGGGCGATGTAGTAGCCCAGATTGTCTATGTAGCCGCCGCGCGACACGCTGCCGCCCCACGACGGCGTGAGCCAGCCGCTGCGCCTCCCCTTCTGCATCGGCATTATGAAGAACGGCAGCGCGGCTACCGGCGCACCGCCCACGTTGAACACCACCGGGCGGGTGATCACCTTGTCGTCCGGGATAAACTTGATGTGCCTGCCGTAGAAGAAGTAGTGCGGGTGCTCAGGGTTCTCGCACGACGTGTAGTCGCCCTGCTCTATGTACAGGCAGTTGTCCGGCGTTTTGATTATGTTGCTGCCGGTAACGTACGTCTCGTCGAACCGGGTGGAGGCGTAGCTCACCCGGCCGCGCTTCGTCTTGATGTTGTATACCATGAAGTCGCCTACCGTGGTGTCGTTGCCCTCGATCAGGGTAGGCTTGCCGCGGGCCTGGAACTGGTCGTTTTCTACTGTGTAGACGATGGTATCGGCCAGAAGGGTAATGTTCTGATACTTGACCCGCGCGCGGCCGAAGAGCTGGAGGATGCGCTGTTCGTTATCGTAGTCGATGAAGTCCGATTCGTAGTGGACGGTATCGGCCAGCTCGCTGCCGGACTTTTTGGCTGAGCCGGCGCCGGCTAGTACGGCGGAGTCGGCACCAGCCAGTACAGCGGAGTCGGCCAGTGACAACGTGCCGGACGGCGGATCATCTGCAAATGCCGGCGCCGCCAGGGCGCAGACGAGGAGCCCGGGCGCGGCAAGAAACCGCACGCGCACGCGCAACGCCGTCAATACCGCCCGTACCCTCAACTTTTGGGCAGTTCCGCGCCGGAAAAGAAGAACGCCACCTCCGCCCGCGCGGTCTCAGGCGCGTCGGAACCGTGGCAGGCGTTAAACTGCACGTTCGTCCCGTAGAGCTTGCGGATGGTCCCCTCCGCGGCGCTGGCCGGGTTGGTAGCGCCCATCAGGTCCCGCCACCTT
Source organism: Chitinispirillia bacterium (assembly GCA_009786575.1). Taxonomy (GTDB): domain Bacteria; phylum Fibrobacterota; class Chitinivibrionia; order Chitinivibrionales; family Chitinispirillaceae; genus GUT77. The sequence continues at coordinate 4,025 of WQRV01000075.1, forward strand.
GTGATGGCGTTCTCGCCGGAGAGCACCAGGGCAATGCACGGCCCCGACGACATGAAATCCAAAAGTTCCCCGTAGAACGACTTGCCCCGGTGCACCGCATAGAACTCCCCGGCGGTCTCCTTAGTCAGGCGGAACATCCTCACTGCCTCCAGGGCGAGGCCGCTCCCCTCGATCATGCTCAAAACTTTCCCCGCGTTCCCGGCGCGCACCGCGTCGGGCTTGATGATAGCCAGGGTTCTGACAGTATCCATCTTACGCTTCTCCTTAATAAAATTTATTGGGTATAGATTATAAATATACTGTATTCCTGCAGGGTCGCGCAACGGCTAACCATATCTTTATTGCGCCCCTCGGTGATATTGTACATTTTTACGGTCAATTCGAGGTCGATAACCCCGTCCTCCGGGCTGGCAGGGATATACATATCGGAGAGCCGGAGGATTTGGATGTCCTCTTTCATCTTGCGCTCGCCGTTGTAGAGTACGATGAATTTAGGCCGTTGGAGCAGGAATTTTTTGTCGCGGTACTCGATGTCCTTGTCGTTTAGGTTCTTGTAAGTCTCGGCGATATACTGCAACATCCTGTACGGCATATTTTGGTTTAGAGTAGACTGGTGTTCGACCAGAATGATTAGTCTGCCCTCAAGGATAAAGGCGAGGTCGTTGATCCTGCCGTTGATTAGGACGTTCTTCAGGGTCTTAAATATGACTTTTGTACCTGCCGGGAAATGCGTTCCAAGAAAGGTATTGGACACCTCGACCGCGGCTTCCGGGTTGTCGTTGAAGAGCAACGAGAAGACGGTGTCTTTATACTTCGGGTTGGCTTTTAAGCCGGTTCTAGTATCTGCGTTCATAATGGGGGTGTAGGTGGTTTTCATTCTGGCCTTATCCAATTGCGTTCTTTGACATCCATGAGCGCTTTGGCGGTACTTTCTACTCCTAACGCAGCCATTTCGCAATCGACATCTATGATGTGGGCAATGTACTCAGTCAACCCATCGACAGCCTCATCCTGAGTTTTGTATGACGCTATTGTGGTTTTTACGCCGGCATTGCTCCGAACTATCAACTTGGTACCGGATACATAGATTTCGCTTATGTTGGCGGTGTTGATGTAGCCGCAGTACTCCACGTTGTCGAAGTATTCAATCCAAGCCATATATCCCACCTTTCGTTTGTTATGGATTCAATCTCTATCCAATATACATTACGACAGCTGGCCGGTTCAAAGTTTTTTTAGCCGGTTGAACCGCTCGCGGATCCGGGGGCGGCCCTGGCCGGGGTGTCGCTTCCCGCTTCCACCCGGCACCCGTGGTTGTGCTCATGTTGAGCTCCACAAGCAACAGGGTTTTCCCGCCCCGGCTCACCCCTGAAATTGAACAGCGTCAGGTAACAGATCATATACATCATCCAGAACCGCCCGAAGGAGGGGTTAAACCAGAATGTCTCCTGGGTCAGGCAGCTGAAAAGCAGCGCCAGCGTAGCCGCGAGGAAGCACCGGGCAGCGTTATCCCCGCGCCTGCTCCTTGCTGTCAGCCTGCGTATTATCTCGGCGAAAATAGCCAGGTAGATAATGAGGCCCACGATGCCGACCTCCACGAAAGTATGCATAAAGTTGTTATGCGCGCCGGTGGTGAACATGCCTACCTCAAGGTAGTAGTTGAACCGCAGCGAGTTGAAGGTCCCTATGCCTATTCCGGTGATTTTCTGCAGCCAGGGGCCGCTGACGGCGTGCTCGTAAACGCGCTCCCATATCAGGAGCCTGCCGTAGGCGCTCAAGTCTATGGTGTCGGCGCTCATTGCGCCGGTCACCACCCCCTTTAGCGGCGACATCCAGAATATGGCGAACGCGGCGGCCATTGAGAGGAAAACGAGGGCCAGCGTACTACTCCGCAGGCGGTAGCCCAAAAGAACGGTAACCGGCATCGCCAATATCAACCCCAAAAGATTACCGCGGCTGCCGGCAACAAAGAGCGTCATTATGCACGCAATGCTCACGCAGAGGACAAACAACTTCCGCACCAGCCCGCCCAGCGTGAAAAACGCGCCAGCGGCAATCCCAAACGAGAGTATCATGACGCTCGCCAGCATCCCGTGATGGCCGCCCAGAGTACCGCTCATCCTATTAAAATCGGAAAGCGACCGGGCGCCGTCCAAAACTTCCAGCCCCAGCGCAGCGACAATCTCGAAAACGATGCAGATCATATAGAATAAAAGTATCTTATCTCTGTACCGCTTCCACTGCGGCTGAGAAAACAGAATGACGGCCGCGATCAGCTGAACGATGTTAAATATGAAAAACACGGACGATATGTTTTCAAGCGGCCCGTGTGAATAAAAGTTGACGACCCAGCCAACCGCCGCCCACAGCAGGAACAGCACCAGCGCCGCAATCAGCCGGCTCTGCTCCGAAAGCGCCGCCCTGAAATCTATACGGTTCCGCGATAAAAACGCAAAAAACACTATCAGGAACATGACGTCTACGCCCAATATGCGTAACATCCAGCCCTCACGGTAGACCGTAAAGAATGTGAAGAAGCTCAGGATGAAGGCGTACGGGATCAGGTTCGGCTTGGGAATTATCAAAAGCGCAGCCGGGATGGCAAAAGCGTAGGGCAGTATCCGGTATTTGCCGCCCGCAACGGCATAAATTATAATCGCCAGCGCAGCCAGCCCCAAAATCTGGCAAACGGCAATTTCGCGCAGGCGGCCTTCCGGCGCAGCCATACCGTTTGGAGCCGGGGCGGACGGGCGATGCCCGATGTCTGGGATTGCAGCCATCCTTAGCCTCCGCCGGTCAATTCTCCGGCTTCTCCGTCAGCCAGCCGCTGTTGATAAATTCCTTAAGCAACGCGTTCCCCACTATGATGAGCACCAGCGCGCACATGTACCCAATGGTTATAGCCAGGGCCATTGGGGCGCGCTTGGGGCGCGCCTTGTACTCGGCCAGGTACGGCGGGTCGATGAGCATCAGCGGCGAGACGTCGCGCGCCTCCTGCAGCCGCGCCTGCTCCAACTCCCGCACCAGGAGCAGATTGACCTGGTTCTGCACCTCCAGCGCCCTATAGAGGTTCGTGTACTTAGGCATAAGCTCCGACGAGAGGTTCAGCGACGGCATCACGCTGTAGTCCTCCTTCTGCTCCAGCTCGGCGAGCTTCCTCTCCAGAACCCGCTTCTCGTTTTGCGCCGCGGTAATCTCGTGGGAACCGCCCCTAAACTCCCGCTGGAGCGCCATGAGCCGCAGGTCGTTCATCACCGCGGCCGATTTGACATCGGCGTAAACCTGCAGGGTCATCTTCATCTGCTCGGTTATGTCGAACGCCTTGTGGGCCACCTGAAACTCCTTGAACGCATCCTGAAGGCTGTCTAACTTGTCCCGGCTGGCAATAAACTGCGCTTCGATAAACTCCCTGTTGCGGCTGGCCTTGTTTATGCTTATGTCTATCATTGCGGAGTCTAAACACGCGAATACATACTCGGCCATCATCAGGGCGGTGTCGGGCGACGTGTGGTAGCACTGCACGCTGTAGGAGATCGTCTTGCTCATGCCTATGCCCTTTCCCTTGAGTGCGCTTGAGAGCATTACCTGCTTCTGCATCCGCTTAACCGCCTGCTCGAACTTGTTCGGGCTTTTGTACAGCTTGTAGTTGTCGTACAGGTTGAACGCCTCAATGATCCTCCGCTTAAGGGCCTTGCTCTCGAATACGGCATCAATGTTGTCTCCCGGCTCATCGCCGGCGAGGAGCCCCATCAGCGGGTTCGCGCTCATGGATAACATGGAGCTGGGCGCGGCGGCAGGCGGCAGGAAAGTCGCCTGGGAGCAGAACTCCTGCTTGGCCACGAACCACGCCACCATCACCGAAACGGCGCATACCAGCGCGAAGTTTACCGCCAGAAACCACCGCCTCTTCCACAGCAGCAGGATATATGGCCTCAAATCGAACATCATAACGCCCACCCATTCTTCCGGAAATTACGCCAGACAACCGAACAAAAAATATTAAATTATTATAAAATATACAATTTGTCAGCGACATAATGTAAATTTATATTGATTTTGACGCCGACTTTAATGTGAGGACAGCTATGCAATCAAGACTCACGCGCCCGGCCGTTGCATGGATCCTGGCGCTTGCCGTTTTTACAACCGTTTTCGGGCAGCCCGGACTGCCCCGAACGCCGGGGAGAAGCCCGTCGCCCGCAACCGGGTCTTTCGGCTCCGGTTCGTCCATAGGCTCCGCCGACGGCCAGTCCATCAACCCGTTCGCCCATAGCTATTCCACGCAGCAGCCGGGCACCGTTCTCCCCAGCGACAACTCCATAGACGAAAACGAGTACATAATCGGCAGCGGGGATGTATTCTTCGCCACCGTGGTCGAGTCGCCCAACATCAGGTACACCGCAGCGGTTGACCAGTCCGGCCGGGCCTTCATCTCTGGCATCGGGCTGTTAAACCTCGGCAAAACCACCTACGCAAAAGCAAAAGCGACCATCGCCGAGCACATCGCCTCCAAGATGCGCAACCCGTCCGAAATCTACGTGACGCTGATCCAGACAAAGAGCGCGACCATATCTTTTACCGGCCGGATCCGCTACCCCGGTTCCTATGAGTTTCCGGGCAGCACGCGCCTCTTAGACGCTATCCGTTCGGCAAACGACGGCGACCTGCCTCAGGCCTCCGACGCCGACATGCGCCAAATCATCTGCGCCAGAGGCGATACTTCCATGATTTTCGACCTCATGAACTACCTCCACAAAGGCGACAACACGCAAAACCCTTACATATACCCCGGCGACCAAATCCGCCTGAACCCTACTGGAGCCAAGGTGTTCATCAGCGGCGCGATCAAATCGCCGTTCCCGAGTTTCTATCCCCTCAAAAGCGGCGAAACCCTGCGGGAGTTCATGACGCTCTTCACGCTCGACAACAATGCCGACACCGGCAACATAATCCTTTACCAGTCTGCCAGCAATACCTCCAAAACGCTTTCAACCGCGGAACTGGACATCGCCCTTAACGACCTCGACGCCATCACCATACCCATCAGGAAAAACTTGGCCGGTATGTACACGGTCTCCATAACCGGCGAGGTCGCGAGCCCCGGGCACTACCCTATAATCGAAAACTCCACCTCCGCCAGGCAGCTCATCGAAAAAGCCGGCGGTACCAGACCGGCCGCCAACATGGACCAGGCAGTCGTCATCCGCCCCATAAAAAGCCTGCCCGACCGCTTCAGCGCCGGCGCGCAGCAGCTAAACGCCGTCCGGCCAGAAAAAGGCGTCTCCATCTCCATGGCCGCATCGTCGCTCGACTATACTGTCATCAAGCTGATCCTCTACAACGCCGACAAGGTCATCCTCGAACCGGGCGACCAGATCGTTATCCCTAAAAAAGACCACTTCGTCCACGTCAGCGGAAACGTAAAGGCCCCCGGCGCGTACCCGTTCAAGCCGGGGCTCGATCACAACTACTACGTATCGCAGGCCGGCGGATACAACAAAAACGCCGACAAGTCGAACGTCCTGGTCTTCCTCAAGTTCGGCGACGTGGTGCAGAGCATTGAACCCAAGTGCGTGGAACCGGGGAGCGTGATCGTGGTACCGGCGAAAGTACAGTACAAGTTCCTGACACAGGTGGTGCTGCCTATTATTACCGCGGTAGTTACTACTGTAGGCGTTGTGATTTCTATTTATAATATAAAATGATAATTTGCCATATCCTAACAAGGGGATTTATCCCCTTGCGGTATAGGACAAATGGGAATTTGGCGCAAATGTTGGCTTCGACTCCGCTCAGGCAACGGTCCCGGTGGCTGAGCGGAGTCGAAGCCACGGTGGGTGGTACAAATGGGAATTTGTTGTATACCCGGCCAGGGCACAGGGTGCCGCCCGGCAACTGCACGACAACCGTGATGTCGCACCACGGCACCCTGCACTCAGGCCTAGGCGGATGTGGAACAAATGAAAATTTATTGTTGTAATGGATGATAAAAATAGACGATTTTGTAGGGGCGATCGTCCCCGATCGCCCGTGCTTGAATTGCGAAAATGCGTATGATTCAACGTATATCGCAACCCGTACGCTGGCGGGCGACCGGGGACGGTCGCCCCTACGGGGAATGTGCGCCAAATGTAAATTTTTCGCAATAGGTATGGGGGCGGAGACGGCATCACGGCAGCAGTTTTTTGATGTTGACCGGCAATTTCATCTTCTTTTGCGGCTGGCTGCCCCTGTCCGGTTTGCCGAATTTGTTTTTCAGATCCTGAATAGACGGCTGCTTTTGCGGGGACGGTTTGTTGGATGCCCCCTGAACGGCGGGCGGGCGGGGGCGGCCGTCCCTGTCTGGGCGGTTTTGCGGCCGGCCCTCTTTGGGCCTCTGAGGACGGGCGGCGCCCGGCTCGCCCTCCAACTTCATCGACAGGGCAACACGTTTCAGTTCCGCGTCTATCTTTACGACTCTGACTTTTACCACCTGGCCGGCCTTGACCACCGTCTTCGGGTCGGAGACGTAGGTGTTGGAGAGCTCGGAGATATGTACGAGGCCGTCCTGATGTACCCCTATGTCAACAAACGCGCCGAAATTGGTGACATTCGTCACCGTCCCCTCCAAAAGCATACCCTCCTTAAGATGCGCGATCTCCGTAACCTCTTCGTTAAACCGTGCGTACCGGAACTCGGCGCGGGGGTCGCGGCCGGGTTTCTCAAGCTCGGAAATAATATCGGTGATTGTCGGCAAACCCACCTCGCCGGTAACAAAATCCTTCTTGTTGATACTGTGCAATAATGCCGTGTTGCCTATAAGTTCGTTGACCGTCGCCTTCAACTGCCCGGCCATCTTCTTAACTATATTGTAGGACTCCGGGTGGACCGCCGAATTGTCAAGCGGGTTGCCGCTGCCGGGGATCCTCAAAAATCCGGCCGCAAGCTGGAATTTCTTATCGCCAAGACCCGGCACTTTTAAGATGCTCTGGCGGTCCGAAAACGCCCCGTGCCGATTGCGGTAGTTGACAATGTTAGCGGCTATCAATCTGTTTAATCCAGACACATACTTGAGCAGTTCCTCCGACGCGAGATTGATATCAACCCCAACCTTGTTAACACTGCTCTCCACAACCTCGTCGAGCGACTCCTTGAGCCGTGTCTGGTTGACGTCGTGCTGGTACTGCCCCACGCCTATAGATTTGGGGTCGATTTTTACCAGTTCGGACAGAGGGTCCTGCAAACGCCGCGCGATCGATATCGCCCCCCGCACTGTCAGATCCAGATCCGGGAACTCCTTTATTGCCACGTCCGACGCGCTGTAAACGCTTGCACCCGCCTCGCTGACCACCACGCACACCGGCCTCTGCTCTTCCGGCACATCCTTTATGGCGGCCCGCACAAACTCATCCGTCTCCCGCCCCGCCGTACCGTTCCCCACCGCGACCAGCCCCGCTTTATGGCGCTGCATCAGCGCCAATAAAACCGCCCGTGATTTATCGGCATCCTTCTGCGGCTCGTGCGGGTAGATTGTCGCGTTCTCGATGAACTTCCCAGTATCGTCCACAACAACAACCTTGCACCCAGTCCGAAAGCCGGGATCCACCCCAATTACCGACTTTCTCCCGGCCGGGGCGGCCAGAAGCAGCGCCTCCAGATTATTTCCAAAAACCTTGATAGCCTCCTCGTCCGCCTTATCCCTGAGCTCCTTGCGGATTTCCGTCTCGGTGGCCGGCTGCAGCAGCCGGTCAAACGAATCCGCCGAAGCCTCGTGCAGGAACCCGGCCGCCGCGCTCTGCGGGTACTTTATCAACCTGCTGTCCAAATAAGCAACCGCCGAATCAACCGGCATCTCAAGCGACAGCCGCAGCGTCTTCTCCCGCTCGCCGCGCAGCATGGCCAACACCCGGTGCGACGGGATCGCCGACGCCTTCTCCTTATAATTATAGTACATCTCGAACTTGCTCTTCTGCCCCTCAAACTCCTTCTTGACCGCGCTCACGATGAACCCCTGATCCGCCGCCAGCTCGCGCATCCACTTGCGGTTGTCGGCGTCGTCCGACAGCCGCTCCGCCAAAATGTCCCTGGCGCCGGCAACCGCCTTTTCGGGGGTATCGACCTCTTTTTCGGGATTGATGAACTCCCCCGCCTTCGCAAGTACGTCGCACTTCCCGTCCTCTAACCCCACAAGCCAGTCCGCCAGAGGCTCCAATCCGGCATCTTTGGCCTTGGTCGCCCGCGTGGTCCGCTTGGGCTTGTACGGCAGGTAGAGGTCCTCAAGCTCCGTCTTGCTCAGCGTGGCGTTGACCCGCGCCCTAAGCCCCGGCGTCAGTTTGCCCTGCTGCTCGATGCTCTCCAGAATGACCGCCCGGCGCTCCTCAAGCTCCTTATAATATGTATAGCGGTGCTGCATGTCCCGAATCTGAATCTCGTCCAGCTCCCCGGTCCGCTCCTTGCGGTACCGCGCGATAAACGGCACCGTGGCCCCCTCATCAAACAGTTCCAGCGTGTTTTTGACCTGAAACTCCTTCAAATTAAGCTCTTTAACAAGCTGCCCGCATATATCCATAGCCATTTTCTGGTCTCTTTCGGGTGTTTATTGGTGATTTTTTGGGAAATTTTGCCTTGATAGCGTAAAATAATATTTTCCACAGGTATTTATGAAAAAAAGACGAAAAGAGCTTGCGGGAACGGCAGTTTATCTCCTGTATAAGGTCATTGGGGAAAAATTGCCGGGAAACATAGCCTGATCTCCAGTAGGCGCAAAAATTTTTATCTCAATAGTATCTCCTCTGGAATGAAACTCTATTGGCGGGCTTCCTCAATCTTCCGCATCATCGGAGCGATGTACGGGTGATCAGGGTTAATTTCCGACGCGGCGTCCAGATCCGCTATAGCCTTATCGTAATCGCCTTTTTCGTGGTACGCTGAGGCGCGGCTTATGTACACATCGGCGTTGCCCTGATCGATCTTTATAGCCCGGTCAAAGTCGGCAATGGCCAGATCGTAGGCGCCCTTCCCCAGATACGCGCCGCCGCGGCCAAAGAATGCCTGAGCGCTGTTCGGGTCTATCTTTATAGCCCGGTCGTAGTCCACTATGGCCAGGCCAAAGTCGCCCTTAAAAAGGTGCGCGGCAGCGCGGTCGCCGTACGCGGCGGCGTCCTTGGGATTTATCCGTATCACCCGGTCGTAATCCGCTATGGCACGATCGCCGTCGCCATTGAAAAAATGCGCGTAGCCGCGCTTAGTGTACGCTGCGGCGTAATTGGGATCTATCTTCACCGCCCGGCCGAACTCCGCTATAGCCTCATCGTAGTCCTCTGCCTCATAATGCGCAAGGCCCCGCTCGTAATGCGCCACGGCGGTCTCGTTGTGCGCCTTGGAAGCAGTACCGGCGCAGCTTATCAGCAGGGCCGCGGCGAGAAAAAAAACGAGAATCGGCTTCATACGTTATTTCCTTTCGGTTGTTTTGACTCACTGCCTGAATGCGGCAGCCTGCGCTTCCTTAAAAAATATACATTCCGCCCGATAGGATACCGGCAAATTTATCGTTTTTTTCGTACGGTGCGTAAAAATACCCCCGGAATATTGGGTTAGCGGCTATCCTCCCGTCACTCCGAACTTGAGAGGCATGCCCCGCCGCTAAATTTCTCAAAACGGCGGGATTATATTGAAAATGTCTACGTGCTCCATAACAAGCTGGTCGCTGCACGAGAAGAACACCGTTCCGTCGATCTGTGAAACGATTTGGTCGATTGTGTGCCCTTCGAGCGGGTGGATTATTTCGCAGAGCAGATTGCCGGCCTTTACCTCATCGCCCACCGACACGTACTTTTTGAGGATTCCGGCGCGGCGCGCGCTTACGCGCAGGATTTTATTTTCGTTCAGGATGCGGGTGTGCGAGCCTGGGTGCAGGCCGTATTCAAGCGCCCCTTTGGCAATAAGGAAGCGGAGCGCCGCGCTCACGGCGGTTTGGGTAGACTGCATGCCTATGTGTTCGGTGTATGCAGCAAAGAGCGAAAACGCCTGGCAGTTCCATACCTGCCAGTTGTAGTTAAGCGTAGCGGTATCGTAGGGGATAGGCTTTCTTATGAGGCCGTATGGCAGGCCGAAATCCGAGAGCGATTCGTAGGATTCCTGCTCCCCATTGGTGGTGTCCATCACCTTGACGTGGGGGAAAAATTCCCCTTTTTGGTAAAAGCTTGCCATCTGTATGCCGAACGCGTAATCTTTTATCGCCTTGAACAGCCCGTCGGCTATGCGCTGGGTCGTTTCGCCAAGATCGTATCCGGGGAACATGCGGTTGATGTCTGTATTATCCATAGTCCAAAAGCGTTTTCCGATATTCATGGAGTAATAGTTCGCGCACGGTATTACCATTATGCTTTTATTCCTGACGACAGCGCCGTTTTCTTCCAAGAGCTTGAGCGTGTCTACCAACTGGGCGCAGATTGCCATTTGCTGTATCTCGTTGCCGCGCAGCGCGCCCACTATGCAGCATGAGAGCTCGCCGGAGCCGAAAGTGTAGCCGATAATGTCCATACTTTGACGGTATGGCGATTTGATTGAGTACAGGATATTTTTAACCATTTCCGTCCCCCATAATTCTCGCGAGGAGCGACCCGCCGAACACTACAGGGTACTCCCTGAGCGTAAATATCAGGCCGTCGCAGGGTGATACCGCCTGTTCTACCGTACCGCCCGTGATGGGGTCGAGCACTTTGCCTATGAGTTCCCCCGTGCAAACACGGCCGCCGTGGGCTACGCAGGGGATGAATATCCCGGCGGCGTCTGAATTTAAGTAGCCTACGCCGCGGTCTTTTGAGATCATGGGCGTTCTTACCGGCTTAACATCCCCGCTCCACATGCCGAGCTCGCGCAGCAGGTTAAGTATGCCGTTTACAAGCTGGGCGCAGTAACTTTCGGTAATGCGCATGCCAACGCCCATCTCTACCACAAGCGTTTTTACGCCGCGCATATTAAGCGTATGCGCGAGCGTAGATTCAAGCACCGTCGCCGCCGCGTGTATCCATACAAGGTCTACGTTTAGCATAAGCGCGTAGGGGGAAAGCGCGGATTCGGTTTGCTCGCTCACGCGCACCTGCGGTATCTCGCGCAAAAA
>WQRV01000076.1 GCA_009786575.1 Chitinispirillia bacterium
TTGAAATAGGACCCCTTAGAGTGAAGGTAGCTTTTTTCACACTGAAAACGCAAGTGGCGACCCCACAAGCATAACATAATATCTACAAAACCGTATATCCATCACACCGATAAACCCCAATTTGTCAGCTTGTTGCGATCCTGCAGGTCGTTGTCTGAACCATGATTTGCCTGATTAAAGGATTAACATGATTAAACGTCAAAAGATAACGTCAAAATCACCCATAATCCGGGTTTTGACGTTGACTTTTAATCAAGGAAATCCTTTAATCATGTAAATCAAGGTTCAGACAAAAAAGGCGGAATGTGCGCTAAATGGCAATTTACCGGTAATCCACCCCGGCGGCGTGCAGGCGTATCCCGGCGGATTTTTGGGATGGCGTTAGTGTAAGGATATCCGCCCCGCTCTCCGTTACTAATATTGTGTGTTCGAACTGCGCCGACAGCGACCCGTCCGCCGTTCTCACCGTCCACCCGTCCTGCTCGTCTGTCGTAACCTCGAAGTCGCCGAGGTTTATCATGGGTTCGATGGTGAAGGTCATCCCCGGGGCCATTATCACGGTTGTGTCTTTGGTGGGTTTATCTTCTATGTGGTGGTATACCGAGAAGTGTTCGTGGAACTCCGCCCCTATTCCGTGGCCGGTGTACGACTGGACTACCGAGCACCCCTCCTTGTTGACGAACGGCTCGACCGTTTCCCCTATGACGGCGAGCGGCGCGCCGGGCCTGACCGCCTCTATGCCTATGATGAGCGCGCGGGCGGCGACCTGCACGAGGTGGCTCGCTTCGGGGGTTACTTTGCCGATCTCGAAGGTTTCGGAGGAGTCACCGTGGTAGCCGCCCACTATTGTGGTGAGGTCAACATTGACGATGTCGCCCTCGGTTATGATCTCGTTTGGCGAGGGGATGCCGTGGCAGACCACGTCGTTGCGGGATATGCAGCACGACTTCTTGTAGACGCGGTGGACCTTTCTGAAGCGGTCGCGGTAGGAGATCTCGTAGCCGAGGCAGGCGGGGGTGTGGCCGTGCAGGGTAGTGTAGCCGTGGACCAGTTTGTCGAGCTCTTCGGTGGATACGCCGGCTTTTACGTACGGGCGGATGTAGTCCATGAGTATGCCGTTGAAGGCGCCGCTGGAGCGCATCCAGGCGATCTGGGCCGCGTTCTTTATGTGTTTCCTGTCGGGCTTGCGTATGTGGGCGCCGCGCTGATTCGCCTGACTAAGGGGCGGCGGGGGCGCGGTGCGCTTCTCCTGATCGCTCGACAGGTGGCATTTTTTGTACTTTTTCCCGCTTCCGCACCAGCACGGCTCGTTTCGCTCTACCATAATTTCATCCCAAAATCCGCAAAAATTATCAAAAACGTGTCTATTGCCGAAGACAGGCGCAATCCATGCAGGCTACCGGTCCGGCATCAAATTGAAAATAGTATTTGCCAATATGCCGGGCCATTTAATATTTTATACACAGTTATTTCTTCAACCCCCGGTTGGGCGGATAGTTAATGGGATCGTCAAAATCAGTATATAACAGGGACTGCGACCTGCTCGTCATCGGCGAGACCATGGTTGAGTTCAGCTGCAGCGGCGATGTGCTTGAGAGCGACTCGTACAAGAAAGACATAGGGGGGGCGGATGTCGTTGTGGCGGCAACGGCGGCGCGGCTTGGGTCCCGGGTGCAGCTCGTCTCGTCGGTGGCGCGCGACCCCTTCCACGGTTTCATACGCGGGCGGCTGACGGAGCAAAATATAGATATCAGCCACGTCGTAACATGTCAGGGCTACAACGGCATCTACTTCACGAGCGAAGATTCCCCCGACCTGCGCGAGTACCTCGTCCACCACCCCGGCACCGCCAACCGGCAGATCGTGCCGTCGCTTTTGTACGACGAGCTTATAGAAAAGTGCAAGATCGTCTACACGTCGAGCGAGCTGCAGTCGGTGTCGCGGCAGACGCGCAATACCGTCTTCAAGGCGATCCACTTCGCGCACCAGAACCACATAATGGTCGCCTACGACCCCAACATCCGCCTCATGCGCTGGACCCTCGAAGACGCCCTCGAAAGCCTCTGGAGTGTTTTGGGGCTCATAGACGTCATCTTCATATCGTCGCCGGAAGAGTCTATGGCGCTGCTTGGCTACAAGCACCCGTTTGAGGTGATAGGGTTCCTGCGCGACAGGGGTGTGGGCACCGTGGTTGTCAAGATGGGCGCGGGCGGGTGCATGGTGGGCTGCGACGAGGGGCTGCGGCAGTTCCCGCTGCCGGAAGATGGCGCGGCGAAGTTCAAGGACCCGATATTAGTCGGCAGCGCGTTCAACGGCGGTTTTCTGCATTGCATTGCGCGCGGGTACGACTCGTTTCGTGCGGCCGAGATGGCGAACTCGGTGGCGCTGTATAAAGGAATAAAGGGCGGGGGGATAGACTCGCTGCCCACAACCAACGATCTGGCGACGTAGCCGGGGGCCGCATATCCAAATGGGATCACCGTTACCGTATTTCCGCAAAGAGTTGGCATCGTCCGTAAAAACGCTTGTGGTGAAGACAGGCAGCCGGATACTCACCGCGGCAGGGCACGAGGGGCGCGTAAGGGGGCTTGTTGAGGATCTGTCGGCGCTGAGGAAGGCCGGGGTGCGCGTGGTGCTCGTGTCTTCCGGGGCGATCGCCCACGGGATGAAGGCGCTGTCGCTCACAAAAAGGCCGGCCCAGATACCCATGCAGCAGGCCTGCGCGGCTATAGGGCAGAACCGGCTGATGGGGATATATCAGGATTTTTTTGAGGAGAACGGGGTCGTTATCGGGCAGGTTCTGCTTACGTGGGACGACCTGCGGAGCAAGAAACGGTACCTTAATCTTCGCAATACGCTGTTTCAGCTGTTGGATTGCGGGGCTATTCCTATTATTAATGAGAATGATTCGGTGGGCGTTGAAGAGATACAGTTTGGCAACAATGACGCGCTCGGGGCCCAGATAGCGCTGTTAGTCAACGCGGATCTCTACGTCAACCTGACGGACGTGGGCGGGCTGTACGACAAAAACCCCCGTACGGCGAAAGACGCGAAGCACATACCGGTGGTGAAGTCCGTGTCGTCCGGCATCCAGAGCATGGCCGCGGATAAGAAGAACGATATCAGCGTGGGCGGGATGTCTACCAAGCTCAAGGCCGCTCAGGTGGTGACAAGGGCCGGGATCTGCGCGCTTATCGGGGACGGGTTCGACCAGCGTCTGCTGACTGTTTTGAAAGATGAGTCCTGCGCTACGCTGTTCCTGCCGGCCGAGAGCAAGATGCCCTCGCGGCGGAGGTGGATCGCCTTTTCAGGGCAGTCCGCCGGTGCCGTTATTGTAGACGACGGCGCGCGTAAGGCCATATTGGAGAAGGGCAAGAGCCTCCTGGCCGCCGGGATTACCGGGATCCGGGGCAACTTCAGGGCGGGGGACATGGTAGACATCGCCGACGCCGGCGGTAACGTCGTTGCCAGGGGCCTCGTCAACTTCACAGCCGATGAATTAACCCTCATCCGCGGCTGCAAAACCTCCGAAATCAGCTCCAAATTGGGCGCGATCAAGTTCAACGAAGTGATCCTTAGGGACAACCTCGTAATCCTCGTCTGAACAAAATCCCCGTATGTCTGTAGGATTTCAAAAAAATAAAAAAATGACAAAAAGTTGACATATAATCCCCCAAGATACCATATTAAGTAGGAGATGTATTTCAGGTGTTTGATGTAATCTTGGCACAATTTAACACAATTTTGATGTAATATTGATACAGCGGTACCGCCGTGACAGTCGGCTTGGGGGGCGGGAAATTATGGAAAATTATCCCTATAATACGGCTTTGCCGCGTATAACGACGCGATGAACTGTTCTTTGTTAGGAGGAATATGAATAAGCAAGGTATTTGGTTTGCTTTTATTTTGATGGCCGCGGTTCTCGCGGGTTCCCCAAGCGCCCAGGTGACGCTAAGCGGCGCCAGCGGCTGTTCCGGGACGTACGCCGACCTCGCGGCGGCTTTTACCGCCGCCGGCTCCCGCGACTGCAAAATCACGATCTCCTCGGATCAGACCCTCGCGCCCCGCACCATCCCGCTCGGCCAGAACCTTACACTTGCGTCTTCCGGCGGCGAGCGCACCATACAGCTCTCTTCTCAGGGCGCGCTGTTTACCATAAGTATGGTAGCGAGCCTCAGGTTGGAAGACGGCGTTACGCTCAGGGGCATAAGCGCCAATAACTCCCCGCTGGTGCTGGTGGAACAGGGCGGCATATTCTATATGGACGGCGGAAAGATTACGGGGAATATCGTGAGCGCCGGCGTTACCGGGACTAAGAGGGCCGCCGGTGTAGGCGCCGCCGGCAGGTTTAACATGCGCGGCGGGGAGATAAGCGGCAACACAATGGGCGGGTCAAGCGCCATGGGCGGCGCCGGCGGGGTGCTGGTCGTCTCCCAGGAGGGGTTCTTAATGACCGGCGGGACGATTAGCGGCAACTTAAACACCACGGTCAACAGCAGCGGCAACGGCGCCGGCGGGGTATACGTATCCGACGGCAGGTTCGAAATGCGCGGCGGGACGATATCCGGCAACAGGCAAACGGGCGACATGAACCGCGCCGCCGGCGGCGTATACCTCGCCAATACCAGCAGCATGTACATGTACGGCGGTATAATTGAGGGGAACACGTCAAAGGTTTCCGCATTCGGCAACGGCGATGGCCTCTTTATCATCGGCACGTCGAAAATCTATTTCTACGACAGCCCGAAAATCAGGGACGGCCTCTATGCGGGCGGGCAGCTATCCGTGTCGCTGCGCGTGGACGGAGACCTTGCCACGGGGCCAAGCGGCGCCGAGATCGTTGTACAGGGCTCCGCCACGGCCGGCCAGATGGCTGCCGGCATAAACGTTACCGACCAGCACCAGACCCTCAGCGAAGAGATGGCCAACGTGTTTATCAGCGCCGACAAAAGGCTTATAGGCACGGTGGCTGCCAACCATGTGCTGTGGGCCGAGAATTTTGACCTGTCGCTCAGCATAACCGGTACTATGAACTTCGGCACGGCAGCTTATGGGTACACCAGCATATTCAGTTCGGAGGTGGGCCACACGCTTACGGTAAGCAACAGGAAGAGGGGCACCGGAGAGCTCACAATCTCGCTTACAGGGGCGAACGCAAGTGCGTTCGAACTCTCCAAGACGGTTATCGACAATATAGAAATGGACAGTCAGAACGAATTTGTCGTCAAGACGGTTTACGGCCTGCCTGCCGGCGTCTATACGGCCACGGTGATTGTGAGAGGCCCCCGCGATGTGCAGGAGGGTTTCAACGTGAGGTTTGAGGTGACCAAAACCCGTTTGAATGTTTCGGCGGCGAACGTGAATACCGTTTACGGCGAGCCGGCTGCGTTTACCGCCAGCTATCAGGGTTTTGTAAACAACGAAACCGCCGCTGACCTCGGCGGCGAACTGGCTTTCAACTGCGATTATGCGGTTGGGAACCCCGCCGGCACTTACACCATTGTACCGGGCGGCCTGTTTTCGGATAATTATACAATAGTAAATATGTACGGCGGCATGCTTACGGTCGAGCCCAGAGAGATAACCGTAAACCCCGACGACATAACCTACGGCGGCAAGGTCTACGACGGGACGACCGGCGTCAGCTGGCTCTCGGTGATCCCGCTGTCGGAGGCGTCGGGCCTCATTAACTCAGACGCGGTCGCGGCGAGTTACGCGTCGGTAGAGTTGGACGATAAGAACGCCGGGGCGCGTAAAGTAATATTTACGGGCCTTACCCTGCGCGGCGCGAACGCCGGTAACTACCGGCTGTCAGGCGATACCGCGGTTAAGGAAAACGTACCTGTATCCAAGCGCGACCTGATGCTCAAAGCCGACGATAAAATAAC
The DNA here is from genome assembly GCA_009786575.1 of Chitinispirillia bacterium. GTDB lineage: Bacteria > Fibrobacterota > Chitinivibrionia > Chitinivibrionales > Chitinispirillaceae > GUT77. The sequence goes on from WQRV01000076.1 coordinate 5,892, forward strand.
ATTTGCGAAAAGCGAGCCCCCTCAGGAATTTTATACATACACCCTGACCGGGCTTATGAACGGCGATACCCCGGATGTGATTGCCACCGGCCCCCGGTTTACTCTGAGCCCGGGCTTTAACCCCGCAAGTACGGACCGGTATGCCATCATACCGTCCGGCGCGGCCTTCGCCAATTACAATGCCGTCTATGAAAACGGCACTCTTACCGTCAGCGAAAAAACCGATGTCAGCGGCGATATCCAAATCAAAGATACCGTAATCGTCTATAACGGAACGCCAAGATTCCCTCCGGTCATCTATAACGGTACCGCTTACAGCGGCCCCGGCGAGTACCTAACGTACCTTTTTATCGGTACTGTCAATAACGGCGCTACGTACAACAATGCCGCCGCGCCGTCCGATGCCGGAAGTTACATCGTAGCGGTTAAATACGAAGACGCCGGCAATATCGGCAAAGCGATGGCCGTGCTGACTATCACCCCTAAGCCCATCACGGTATCCGGTGCGTCGCACTCGAAGCCGTACGACGGCGCGAGGAACGCGTTTGGCGTAAGAGATGTAAAGTTCAACGGTATAATCACCGGCGACAGTGTTGCCGCGGCCTCCGTTTCTGCGATGTACGACAGCCCGAACGCCGGCACTACCGCTCTGGGTATAACGGCGGTAAAGCTCTCCGGCGCCGATTCAAGCAACTATATTGTGAATGTGCCGGTAACGGTGACGGTAGCCGGCATAACGCCCAAGCCGGTTACAGCCGATATGTTTACCGTAGCGCCGCAGGACTACACCGGCGCAGCGCTCACACCCGAGCCGGTGGTTGCGGGCGGAGTCGCGGTTACGTTCACCGTAAACGGTTACTCAAACCATATCAACGCCGGTACGGCGCAGGTGACGGTAAGCGGGACCGGGAACTACGGCGGAACGGTTACGCTCGGCTTTCAGATAAACAGAATACCGCTGAAGGTTGCGGCGGGGAGCACAATCACGGTTTACGGCGAACCGGCGAGTTTTAAGGCTTACTACTTCGGCCTTGTCAACGGAGAAACGGCGGCGTCCCTTGGCAGGAATCCGGATTTTACTTGCAGTTACAACGCGGGTGACAATGTGGGCGATTACGATGTTATGCCGGGCGGGATCACCAACGGTAACTATGAGATAGAGTATGTAGGCGGTACGCTTACGGTCGAGAAAAGGGCCGCGGTCATCAACGTGACTGTGGCCGGCAGGGTGTATGACGGCGGCACGGCGGTTCAGATATCGGGTACCTCCATTGGCAACAGGCATGGCAGTGATGACGTAACCGCGGTTCCCGGAACGTATGAGCTCGTTGACAAAAACGCGGGTAACGGTAAAGCCGTTGCATTTGAGGGATGGTCGCTTGGCGGCGCTAAGGCGAATAACTATTATCTGGTAAGGCAGCCGTCCGCTAAGGCGGATATTGCCCCCAAAGAGATGGCCGTCAGCCCCGACGACATCACTTACGGCGGCAAAGGTTACGATGGGACGGCCACCGTAAGTTGGCTGGCGGTAATACCGGTTACGGCGAAATCGGGGGTCATTCCCGGCGACGTGTTCGCGGTGAGCTACGCATCAGCCGAATTCGATAACAAGGACGCAGGTTCGCGCAAGGTTACGTTCTCGGGCCTCTCGCTGCGCGGCGCCGATGCCGGCAACTACAATCTGTCTGGCACTACGGTAATTAAGGAAGGCGCAATAATAACGCCGCGCAACCTGATACTCAGGGCCGACGACAAGCTCGTATTCGAAGGCGACCCGCTCCCAAATTTTACTTACAGGATGACCGGCTTTGTGGCCGGCGAAACCGGCCTTGTCTTTACCACGCGCCCGAACTTCGTTGTGAATCCAAACTACAACGGCGGCACGGGCAGATATGCCATCATCCCCTCCGGCGCGGTTCCGGCGACTGGCAATTACATTATAATCTATGAGAACGGCATACTGACTGTCAGCAACAAGCAAGATGTTAGCGGCGATATCGTGCTTGAGGACAGTTCATTCGTCTATGACGGAAAGCAGAAATACCCCGTTCCCGATTACAGCGGTTCGCTCGAAAACTTTGAGTACCGCTACGTAGGCGTACTGGCCCGCGGCGGGTCATACGCTAATACCATACCGCCAACCGAGGTGGGCGCCTACATCATTTCGCTCATATATGAGGATGATACCCATATCGGCAAGTCTATGGCAGTGTTCAGGATCGTCCCGAAACACATCACAATATCCGGCGCGTCGCACTCAAAGGTGTACGACGGCGCTAAAAACGCGTTCGGCATCACCGTGACACTGAGCGCCGGCGATATCGCGGAGGGCGACACAGTATCTGCCGCCGTTAAAACGGCGATGTATACCGGAAGCAACGCTGGAACTACCTCGCTGCAGATCATAGCTGTAAACATGGCTGGCCCCGACTCGCTCAACTACACAGTTGTAACGCCCGATACCCTGGATGTAGTTGGCATAAGGCGCAAACCCGTCACCGCGGCAATGTTCTCGGTAGCCTCGCAGGTCTACACCGGCACACAGCGCAAGCCGGTGCCCTCGGCTGCCGACGGCGGCCTCACGGTCACTTTCAACATAGACGGCTACTCGAGCAACATCGAACCCGGCATGGGGCATATAACGGTAAGCGGTACCGGAAATTACACCGGAACGCAAACGCTTGACTTCGAGATAATCCGAAACTCAGCCGGCGGCGCAGTTGATGACTCCACCGGCACCGTAACCGCGCAGGGGGTAGGTAACGTAACTATCGCGGGGTGGATGTACGGCAGCTACAACGATACGCTGAACAGCCCGGTCCCCTCCTCGCCTACAAACGATGCCGGGGCGGCGGTAATCGAGTACAAGCCGGCGGGCGAGCCGGATAGTACCTACAGGGAGTGGCCGTTAAAGAACGAGATCCCGAAGATCAACGCCGGCAGCTACACGCTCCGCGCTACCTTCCCGCCTGCCGGGATATACGGAGCCTTCTCGGTCACGGCGGACTTCAAGGTTGACAAGGGGTATCTGGGCATGCCGTATATTCCGGGCATAGAAGATACGTCGTATTTTGCGGAGGTGCTGCGTGTTCCGGCACGCATCACAACTGCCGAAGGCTTAGATGTGAATACCGTCTTGGGTATATCGGCAGATTTGTCCGGGCTGAAGATAGTTGTGGGCGAAACATTCATTTCGTTTCAGGCTGATGGCTCTGACCCGGACTTTGACATTTGGGAATACAACAGAGATGTTTTGGGCGGCGGCCACTATTTCTGGGAAAAAAGCCGCAGCTTTGAGGGGCTGGCTCCAAACTCGGAGCATGTGATCCTTATTCGCATGAGCGATACGGCCAACTATCATGAGTCCAATAATATCCGGGCGATACTGGTCAGAACGCTCGCGTCAGGGCCTGTAACAGTACCTGACGTTGAATCGGTTGTCATCGGCTCATCCGAAAAACAGTATTCCATCTTGCTTGAGAAACGAGTCGTTTCGAGCAAGGCAGAGTTTACGGTAGCCGGCCCCGCCGGTTCGAAAGCGAACGTAGTGATCTTCGATAAACTGGGCAACGCCGTATTCAAGAGGCCGAGCGTGAAGAGCGGAGAGACGGTTACGTGGGATATTCACAGATCCGGGCGCGTTCTGGCCGATGGATCGTACCTGATCGTTGCGGTATCAAGAGATAAAAACGGGAAGGCCTATAAGTCTTCCGTGATAATTGGTGTGAAGAAATAGGGCAAGGTTTGGTATGATGGTAACGGATTGTCCGCTGGGGCGCGGTTTATCGCGCCCGCTATGCGCGGATAACGGATAACGAAAATAAATGTTCAATAATAATGACCGGGAGGCAGGGTTGATAAGAACGATAATTATAAGCGCCATGCTTGTCGTGGCGGCAATCGCCGGCAGCGTATCGGCGGAACCGAAAAAGGCGGCAGCAGCGGTCGATACAACTGCTGCGGCTAAACAAAATGCCGCAAAGGCAGATACAGTTGGTGCCGATAAAAAGAAGCATGCTGCTGCCGATACCGCTGCTGTGGCTAAACAAAAGGCCGCAAAGGCAGATACAGTTGGTGCCGATAAAAAGAAGCATGTTGCTGCCGATACCGCTGCTGCGGCTAAACAAAAGGCCGCTAAGGCCGATACGGTTGGTGCTGATAAAAAGAAGCACGCTGTTGCCGATACCCCTGCTGCGGCTAAACAAAAGGCAGCTGCTTCAGACGCGGTGACGGTTATCGATACCGTTGTCACAGTTGACACGGTGGCAATGGCTGATACGGCTGCCGCGGTTGATTCGATGGTTGTTATCTATACCATTGCCGGCGGGGCCGATACTTCCGGGCGGGTGGACAACTTCGCCTCTTACGGCCGGGAGCGCAAGCGCCTCTACTCCGTCCGTAACGATATTATGATCGTGCTGGGAGAAATAAGCTCAGCCGGGCTCAATTTTGAGGCGGGCCTTATAGACGAAAACGGATACCTCATCAGCTTAGACATCGGCGGCGGCGTAAACTACTGGGGCGTCGGCTTGAATGTCGGCTACTCTTTTAATGTTTCCGAAAATTCAAAGCATATTATCGGCGTGTCCGGCAACTTCCACAATACCGAGTTGATTGTCCGGGTCCGCACGGAAAGCGGAGCCAAGGTATCAACCGAATACGGGTGCAACAGAGGCTTCGCCGGAATTTTCTGGAAAGTGATGCCGTGGGAGACAAAAAACCTTGATATTACCAACAGGTTCCTGTTCGGGTACAAGCGCGATTCGGCGTGGTGGGACGATGATAACGCGGAGATCGAGTATAGAAAAGGTTTTAGCGTTACCTACTCCCTTACGGTAGGGTATACCTTGATGAAAAGGAGCAAATAATTGAAAACATACACGAATATTCTTAATGCGAAAAATGCAGGTGCCAGAACGTCCGCGGTTTCGGCGTTAGGGCCGGTCGCCTGCACGGCGGCGTTCTGCCTCATCATCCTCTCCGCTTGCTCCGATATCGTAGACAGGACGATCTCGGTAGACAACTACACGGAAAAACTGGTTCCCGGAGATACCCTCATAAACGGAATTCCGGCCATGCGCGTATCGGCGGGGATGTTTATAATGGGTAGCCCCGAGAGCGATACCGTACGATATTATGATGAAGTGCAGCGTGAGGTAACTATAACGAAAAGTTACTATATAAGCAAGTACCCGGTAACAAACTACCAATTTAGGCGAAAGGTCCCCGGCGGTTTGGAAAATCACCCGGTAGTAGACGTAACCTGGGAAGAAGCGCACGATTTTGCCGCGAAAAAGGGCGGGCGCCTGCCCACCGAGGCGGAGTGGGAGTTCGCGGCGCGGGGCGGCGACAAGAGCGGCGAGGCATACGCCCTCTACAGCGGAAGCGGCGATTTGGACGATTACGGCTGGTACGACGGCAACTCGGGCGGCCAACTGCAATCCGTCGGCCAAAAGCTGCCCAACGAGCTCGGCCTGCACGACATGAGCGGCAACGTCTACGAATGGTGCGCCGACTGGTACGCCTACCACACGGGAGAGCCGGTAACCGACCCCAAAGCCCCCGAAAGCGATTCGGAATTGGGGCGTATCTCCCGCGGAGGCGCGTGGGACCGCCCGGCCAGAGACGCCAGATCCGCCGACAGGGCGTACTCCCACCCTGACTCGCGGAGCGGCAACCTCGGGTTCCGCATAGTTTTTGACGTAAAATAGGCCAAAGCCCCAACTTCAAAGGGGGAATGCGTAAAATATTTGCATTCCCCCTACCCATAAATTATTTTTATCAGTCTTTACCCGAAACCCATGCCTTACAAGCAGGGGCGGATCCGTCCGCCCGCAAACAAGGAGCCGTCGTTAATACCATGATTCCCGTTTCCGAAAAGGATTTCGCAACCGTTGACCGCGCCGCGGACAACATCCGCCTCCTGACCGTCGCCATGGTCGAAAAGGCCCAATCCGGCCACCCCGGCGGCGCTATGGGCGGGGCCGACTTCATCAATATATTATACACCGAGTTTCTCAACTGGGACCCCGGCGACACCAAATGGGTCAACCGCGACCGCTTCTACCTCGACCCTGGCCACATGTCCCCCATGCTCTACTCGGAACTGGCTTTTTGCGGCCTCCTGTCGATGGACGACATCAAAAACTTCCGGCAGTTAGACAGCCGGACCCCCGGGCACCCCGAAAGGTCCGCCATACGGATGATCGAAAACACCTCCGGGCCGCTGGGGCAGGGCCACGCGATGGGGTTGGGTGCTGCGATTGCCGAGAGGTTTCTGGCCGCGCGGTTCGGCGAGTGGATGGCGCACAAGACGTACGCCTACATATCGGACGGTGGGATTCAGGAGGAAATCTCGTCCGGCGTGGCGAGGATTGCCGGGCATTTGGGCCTCAGCAACTTCATAATGTACTTTGATTCCAATGACATACAGCTTTCGAGCTTTACGAGTGATGTGACCAGCGAGGATACGGCGGCGAGGTACGAGTCGTGGAACTGGAACGTCATAAAGATAGACGGCAACGACCAGCATCAGATCCGCAAAGCCCTCACAGCCGCCGTCAACGAAAAAGAGCGCCCTACACTTATAATAGGCAGGACGGTGATGGGCAAAGGCGCGGTAGGGAAGGACGGTGCGTCGTTTGAGCGGAAAATTTCCACCCACGGCCAGCCGCTGTCGGGCGCTGGGGCGGATGCCGGCGCTACCATCAAAAATCTGGGCGGTGACCCGGCTGACCCGTTTGTGATTTTTCCTGATGTAGCCGAATATTATTCGAGGGCCCTCGATAAAAAAAGGGATCTGGCCAGAGCAAAAAAGGCCGAGCAGGCCGAGTGGGCGAATAAAAATCCCGAACTGGCCAAAAAGTTTGACTCGTTCATGAAAATGGAGTTGCCTAAGATCGATTGGGCGTCTGTACAGCAAAAATCAAATATAGCAACCCGCTCCGCATCCGGTGCCATACTCAGCATGTTTTCGGAAAAGGTAGAGAACATGATCGTCTCATCGGCGGATTTGGCAAACAGCGACATGACCAACGGATTCCTCAAATCCTCAAAAATCTTCCAGCCGGGGGATTTTTCGGGCGGATTTTTACAGGCCGGCGTGGCGGAACTGACCATGGCCGCGGTGATGAACGGCATCGCCTCGCACGGCGGCGTCCTGGCCGTCTGCGGGACTTTTTTCGCCTTCTCCGACTACATGAAACCGGCTGTGCGAATGGCCGCGCTCATGGGCCTGCCGGTCAAGTACGTATGGTCGCACGATACCTTCAGGGTAGGGGAGGACGGCCCCACGCACCAGCCCGTCGAACAGGAGCTCCAGATCCGCCTGCTGGAGAAGATGAACAACCTGAAGGGTGTCAGAAGCATGTTGGTACTGCGCCCCGCCGACGCCGTGGAAACTACAGTAGCATGGAAGTTGGCGCTCGAAAATTTCGATGGCCCCACCGCGCTGCTTTTGAGCCGTCAGGCAATAAATGACATCCCCGCCAAAGCCGGGTCCACCCGCTTCGCCGACGCGATGAACGCCAAACTCGGCGCTTACGCGGTTGTCGATTGCGACGACCCGGGATTGGTACTGATAGCGAACGGCGCGGAGGTCTTCACCTGCGTCGAGGCCGCGGAAATCCTCAAAAAAGACCACGGTATCAACGTCCGCGTCATCAGCGCGATCTCCGAAGGGTTGCTCAAGGACCAGGGCAAAGAGTATAAAGACAGACTGATACCTTTCGGCAAGCCCGTAATGGCCTTCACCGCCGGCCTGCCGCTCGGCTACGCGGCGATGGTCGGCCCGCTCGGTAAAGTAATAGGCCTCGAACGCTTCGGCGCCGCCGCCCCGTTCAAGGTCCTCGAACAGGAATTCGGGTACACGGCGGAAAACGCAGTCAAACAGGCGATCGCCTGCATCGGCGAGTATAAGTCATTGATAGAGCGGGTGAAATCACTATAGTCAAACAAGGCTTCTGTTAGGATGCTGACGGCAGTCCTGCACGTCATAGACATAAACCGCATCGTCTATTACCACAAAGACTATGCGGTGGAGTTTCTTGCATAAAGTGTACCGATATATCGTACCGGTGCAGTAAATTTTCTTCCGTGGAAGATAGACCGGATACCCAGCCGCGTTGAAATCGAGTGATTTAATCTCTTTGTACCGTCTTTTGTACAAGCGTTCCGCAGCCGAAATGCTTACTTGTGCAAGAAAGAGAGTGTGCGACACCATTCTGTCGTATGCGGCAGGAAGCAAGTATACCGTGTATTCAATATCAATGTAATGCATTTTTCACACTATCAATTGCGGCCCTTAAACCATCAAAAAATTCCTCGATGGTCAAGAAACGCCCTCCTGCCAATCGATATTCCTCCGCTTTCTCAAGAAATTCGTCGGGATCGTAGTCATCCGCCCAAAGCGGGGTAGGTTCCCCCACCACGAGCGGCTCACTGGCCGGGGGCATATCATAGCGCCCCCTGTCCCCCTTCCCGTACACATTCGCCCGCCAGTCCTCCCCGGCTGCGGCCCGCTCCTCCCGGATCGCCGCCACGCGGATTTTGACTTTCCGCAGTTCCTCCTCCTTCTGCGCCCCGGTCATCCTCTCCACGCCCACCGGGATCATATCTAACCACTCGTCAAAGGTCAGGCCGTCAATCAGTTCGTCATCTTCCGTCTCCATCTCCGTAACCGCCATAATGCCCTCCCTTTGGTTGATATTTTACCGCCATCCCCATAAATATAATAAATGTTCGAGCGGGAACACCATGATTTTTACAATAATTCCTCCCCAACGCCTCCCGGCCTGCCCTCCCAAACCGCCCAAACGGTGTCAAAAACGCGTTTTTTGGGCCTTTGCGGGATTTTTGTAAAAAAATGTAAAAAAAGTCTTGCGTTTCGGAAAGAAATGTAGTATATTTGTATGGCTATGGGAGAAATCCCGGGGGCGAAGCTGTGCAACCGCCGGCCAAAATATGCAGGAAATACTATCTAACAGGTATATATCCGCTCTTTGAAAACATTGAAGTGTGATACGGGTTCTCAGAACATTTTTGAGTAATTCCGGTATTGTGGTATGGGGTGATGTGTAAAAGCATTA
>WQRV01000077.1 GCA_009786575.1 Chitinispirillia bacterium
CGGGACCAATGTTTTATCGCCCTCTGTCTGCGAGGTGTGGTTGCTGTCAGGCCTTCCCCCTCGGTACGGGGAGGGCGTTTTTATTTTTACGACGGCGAGGTCTTTGTACAACCCAACATCTGAGCCCTCGTATGTGTTGACTTTCAAGCGCACCCCGTAGTAATGCCTATTTATGTCTGCCGCACCGTAGTATACCTTGTGCCTGTCTACATTCGGGTGTTTGCTGTCGCCGGGTTCATAACTGTAGTAGATACTGTTTTCGACTATGCGATCAAGGTCTGCATAGGTCTGGCGTTGCGCCTCACCCCTCCTTTTAAGGCCGTCTTCAAGCCCGCGCCGTGTGAATCTGACAATCTGGCCGTCGTCGGCAATCGTTACCTCCCGGCCCTGATAAGCATCCCGCAGCCATTTGGCGACCGCGCTTGTATTCGACAAATCAAGGCGATCCCCATTGTCGTCTACCAACTTAGCCACGTCAACGCTGACCACTTTTGCATACTTCTTGTTCGCGGCCGCTATAGATACCGTGTTTTCTTCCCGCGCGACATGACTATTTACGCCACCCCTGTCTATCCCCATATACAATCCCCCCGATAAAATATCCCATCCCGACGGAGTAATATAATTGTTTCCTCCCGCATCTCGCTGATAATATTTAATATCTGGGTTTGTTCAGCCCAATCCTGCCCAAAACCGCACCCTCAAATTATATAAACAGCCCCCAATATCCGCCAACCACCTACCCGCCCGTCACCCGGGCTAAACTTACTTTTCCGCCCCGCGCCTCAAACTTTTTCGTCTTGGGTATTGACTTTCGATTCCAATTTACGTATATTATCAGTATGGAAGCCCGTGCTGGGGAAGTGCGTAGGGGAATTTTCTCGTGCCTCTTCTAACATACCCGCGGGTCTTATTGGAGATTGTAGGCTCGGTGCGGGGGAAGTGCGTAAGGGACCTTGTCCCGCCTCTTCTAATATACCACCGAGCCTTTTTATTTCCATAAGTTCTGCGCTGTATATCCTTTTCCCGTGTTTACGGCTCTCTTTCACGGTAATGTATGCCACTCCGCCCCTCACGGGTATAGGAGCCGCGAATCTGTGCATAAATACATCAGGGTTACCGCTTTTGTCGGGATAACTCCAAATTTTATATGAATTCGTGAACAAGCTCTCAATATCGGATGCCGCCGCATAGTGCTGTTCCCGCGTAAAGCCATTGCCTGTTGATTTATGCACGGCGTCATTCGATAATAGTTTTCCCACAGAAGACCTGCTCAAGCGTGCGATCTCGCCATCATTATCGTTTCGAAACCAAATCTCCCTGTCTTCACCAAGCAGGCTCAGTAGTTTCTGACACGCTGTCTTATAGTCCACCCCCCGCCGGTACATTTCCGCTTTCATCTGCTCCCCCCGCGACATTAGTGATGAAATAACCCGTCCCGATGGGATAATATAATTGTTTTACACCATATCCTGCCGACAATATTTAATATGATGCCAGACCTTTCCCTCCCGTTACATGGTGTTTTGACTTACCCGCGTACCGTAGAAGCCAAACGTCTTTCATGCCGGGCGGCGAGTAGTTCCATTGGTGCGAATGCTTCTGCGGCCGAGATGTTAAAGCATGGCTTGCATGCGCCTGCAGACACAGCAAGCCGCTTCTTTACCATTTACTCAACCCCACCCCATCATCCACCCCACCCGGTAAACGCAGAACGCCGCGAGCCAGGCTACCGTTGTCTGGTAGAGGATGACGAGCATCATTCCCTTGAAAGAGCCGAGCTCGCGCTTGAAGGTGGCAACCGCAGCCACGCAGGGCGTGTAGAGCAGCGTGAAGATTAAGAAGCTGACGGCCGAGAGTGGTGTAAAGAACGCGTGGAGCGCGCCGGCGAGCGAATCTTCGCCCACGTCTGCGAGCACCGCAAGCGTGCTGACCACTACCTCCTTTGCGCTGAAGCCGGTAACGAGCGCGGTCGATATCCGCCAGTCCCCAAGGCCAAGCGGCGCGAAGAACGGGGCGAGCAGGCGGCCTATGTAGGCGAGCATGCTGTCGGCGATATTTTCCACATGGTTCAGGCGGACGTCGAAGTATTGCAGGAACCAGATGATAACCGTGGCCACGAGGATGAACGTGAACGCGCGGTTGATGAAGTCCCTGCTCCTGTCCCACAAAAGCAATAGCACCGTCTTGACAGACGGGAACCGGTAATTGGGCATCTCGAGAACAAACGGTACCGGAGCGCCGCGGAAAACCGTCCTGCTCATCACTAAGCCAGACAACACCGCCAGCAGAACACCGGAGAGGTACAGCGCCATCATCACAAGCGCCTGGTGCTCGGCAAAAAACGCCGCTATGAAGAGGACGTAGACGGGAACTTTCGCGCCGCAGCTCATAAACGGCGTAAGCAGGACCGTCATCTTCTTGTCGCGCTCGCTGGCAAGCGTCCGCGCCGACATTATTGCCGGCACAGAGCAGCCAAAGCCCATCAGCATGGGGACTATGCTGCGCCCGGAGAGGCCTATCTTGCGCAGCAGCTTATCCATGACAAACGCGACGCGCGCCATGTAGCCGCTGTCTTCAAGCAGCGATAAAAACAGGAACAGCACGACAATGAACGGCAGAAACCCCAGCACCGCGCTGACGCCCTCGTACGCGCCGTCCATTACCAGCGAATGGACCGCGGGGTTCAGCCCGAACTCCTCAAGCACGGCGCCCAGCCAATCGCCTATGTACTCCATCCCCGAGGCCATCCAGTCGCTCAGCCTGCTGCCGATAACGTCGAACGTCAGCCAGAAGATAGAGAACATTATCCCGAAGAACACGGGTATCGCCAGAAACTTATGCGTGAGCACGTTGTCGAGCTTTACGCTGCGCCGGTACTCGCGGCTCTCTTTGGCCTTAACAACGCTCGCCCTGCAAGTCTCCTCGATAAAATGGTACCGCATGTCAACTATCGCGGCCTCGCGGTCGGTGCCGAGGTGCGCCACCATCTCGGTAACGGCGTGCTCGATAGTCTCCTCTTCGTGCTTGGAGAGGTTTAACTGCTTGCGGATCTTCTCGTCGCCCTCAACAAGCTTGGTTGCGGCGAAACGCGCCGGGATCTCATACTTTAGCGCGTGGTCCTCGATGAGGTGCGTGATGGCGTGGATCGCGCGGTGCGTAGCGTCGGCGGAACAGAAGTCTATGCGCTGCGGCCGCGTCTTGTGCAGCGCGGCGTGCATCGTCACCTCAACCAGCTCGGCCAGCCCCTGCTTGTGCTTCGCGGATATGGGGACAACCGTGACGCCCAGCGCGTCGCGCAGGTGCAGGATGTCTATGCTGCCGTTGTTCTCCTGCACCTCGTCCATCATGTTCAGCGCGATCACCATGGGTATCTGCAGCTCTATCAGCTGCATAGTGAGGTACAGATTGCGCTCGATGTTCGTCGCGTCTACTATATTAATAATAGCGTCGGGCTTCTGCTTCAGGAGGAAATCGCGGCTGATGATCTCATCGCTTGAGTACGACGTAAGCGAGTAGATGCCCGGCATATCGACGACAGATACGCCCTTGTGCCCTACGATGTCGCCCGTTTTTTGCTCGACAGTTACGCCGGGAAAGTTCCCGACGTGCCTGTGCGAGCCAGTTACCTGATTAAAGAGCGTAGTTTTCCCGCAGTTGGGGTTTCCGGCAAGCGCGATAATCATGCTGCGGCCCCCCTCTCATCGCCGGCACCGGCGACATCATTGACTATTTCCTCGATGACGATATTTTTGGCGTCTTCAAGGCGGAGAGTCAGCGAATATCCGCGTAAAAACAACTCGACGGGATCCCCCATGGGGGCTATCTTTTTGACGGTGACGACAGTCCGCGGCGTAATGCCCATCTCGAGCAGCCGGTGGCGCAAAACCCTCTCGCCGCCGACCTGCACAACGCGTCCGCTGCTGCCAACACCCAATTCACGTAAAGTCATATTCATATTAAAACAGGTCCTTTCAGGTTAGTGATATTAATATTGCGGACTCAACGATTAAATACCGTAACCGTACCATCCGGCGGCCTGCACGTATGCCATGCGGCCGCACCGAGGTGTGGTAATCGAGTCTTTAATAATATATACAGTGACCTGCCGAGGGTACCCAAGAAGCATCCGCGCGGAAATGCGTCAAATTTCGACAAATCTTAGGAAAATAATTCGTGGGATTACCGGTGTCAAGGTTTTTTTATTTTTTTTAAAAAATAATTAAGGGGAAGGTTTGACCCTCCCCCCTGACGCAAATTCTACATTTGATACGGACCTGCCGTCCGCCATACGCGCGCCTACCGCAGCACAACCGGCTGCGCCGTCTTCCGCCCGTCCATCTTGGCCTCAACAATGTAGGCCCCGGCAGGGAGCTTACGGAGCGACAGGCTTGATCCGCCCTTTGTGTTGAAGTTCGCGACCGTCTTGCCGGACAGGTTGACGACCCTGACCTTCACCTTCGAGGCGGCGGGGGCGTTTACGGATAGGGTTTTGCCCCTAAGCGTTACAAGATTGGCTTTACCGGCGGCAGTATTTTTGGATGTCATGACCGGGGCGGTGCCGGGTTCGCCCGGCGTGCCGTCGGGTTTGATAGTAGTGCCCTTCACCCCGCCCATCGCGTCGTCGAAGTAGAAGCTGGTGTAGTTGTCGCTCAGCTCTACGTATATGGAGAAGTTGCTGCCATCGGGAATCTTGTAGCTTGTGTTAGCGATCTGCACCCACTGGCCGGGCGCGGCCTCGGCGGCGGCGACATTGTCGTAGGACTCTGTGCCGGCGGGGTTATTGTACTGGAACGAGAGGCTGATCGTCTTTGTCTCGTTGCCGTCGTGCCTCGCCATTACGCTGAAGCTGTACTCGGTCCCGGCCTTAAACTCGCGGTCGGGCAGGCTGAATATCGCGCCGTTCCAGTTCTGGTTGCGGTTGCTTACTAATACGGACCTCGTGCCGCTGTTCTTCTGCGCGGTGGTGTTGGCAATGTTGGCATCGCCGCGGCGCGCCCACTTCATTGTCGTATTGTCCTCAAAGTTGTGGTAGAAGAAGAAGCCGTTCTCGTCGGCCTTCACCTCATCGGGGGGCGGCGTGTTGAACTGCGGGTTTTTGCCGTCACCCCAGTTTTTCTCGGGGATGAGCGCCGCTACCGCGTTGTACGCCGGTTTCTTGGTGTAGTTTGACGTGAACAGGAGCGGGTTCCGGTCGTTGCGCCAGCTCAGGTCGTCCCTTACGCCCCAGATCGACACCGACGTTATGTTGGCGCCGGCCTCACGGGCCTCTTTGTAGGCCTGGAACACGCTCTCGTAGACCTCCGCCTGCTTGGCCTCGGTACCGCCGCTGCTCTCTATGGTGATGTCGAGCTCGGTTACGTGGATCTCTACGCCCTCAACGCCAATAAACTTGGTGAGCGCGGTTTTGTAGGTGCCAATGTCGGGCCATCCGGTTGACAGGTGCGACTGCATGCCGATGCCGTCGAGCACTTTCCTGCCCTTCGGGCCGAGCCTCGCGGCCATGGCGGCAATGCTGTCCCTCTTGCCGTTGGGGTGGTACTCGTTGAAGTCGTTGTAGAACAGTTTTATATTGGGGTAGAGCGACTGAGTGTGCCTGCGGGCGTAAACGAACGCGGTGTCGGCGAACGAGTTGTTGCCGTATATCTGAACCCACGGCGACTGGTCGGTGCTGTTGTTGCTGTTGGCGTCGCCGAGCCCTCCGGGCGCCCTGGCCTTGCCGCTGTCGCTGTAGATCTCGTTTACCACATCGTAAGCGTAGAGGTCGAGCTTGGGGAAGTCTTTCTTGATAAGCTCGAATATATTCTTTATGTAGCTCTCCATGCGCCGGTTCATAACTGCCGCCGTGGCCCGGCTGTTCTGGTTGCCGCTTTGCATATCGGCAAAGAAAAACCAGCTTGGGGTCTGCTGGTGCCAGACTAACGTGTGGCCCCGAAGCGGGATGTTGTAGGTAGTGCAGACGGCCATGACAATCCTCGCGTTGTTGTTGAGCTGAACCGCGATATTGTCATCGGTCGAACCATTGCGCACCATCGTAGCGTACGGCTTTAAGTCGTTTTCGTGCGTGAGGCTGTTAAACTCCCGCAGTATCACGTTCCGCAGCGCGGCATCGTTTACCTGCTGGTACGGGTAGCATGTCCCTATCCGAAAATAGTTGGCGTAAATATCTTTCAACCCTTTCTCGGATTGCTGCGCGTGGGCGGGCGAGCCGAAACCCGGCGCCGCCGCGATGATACCAACAGCAACAACAGCCGGCATAGCCAGCGCCGCGATCTTCTTACAGAGCATAAGCCCCCCTTTGTTATGATTTATAGTTTGTATGTACTTTTTCTGTTCTTATACGCAAAGACCCCATGGCTTATAAGCCCCGCCCCCACACCCAAGAGCAGCCCCGTAGCCGTGCCGATGAGCGTCTCAACCCAGCCGGTCGTCAAAAACTCCTCGCGGCCGCCGCCAACCATAAAGCCCGCGAACGTGCCTATGGAGAGCCCGATGAGCACAAATCCGCCATAGAACAGGCCCACTACCTCGTTATCCGTACCCATGCCTGCGTTTCTATTCTGCATCAATTCCCTCCTTACATATTTAATGTTATTATGGTATGATATTTCGCACTAAACATTGCAGGGACGGCAAAATGCCGCCCCTGCAATGGCGTTAACTCAATGTCATTCCGGCATCAGCCCTACAACTGGCTTGGGCGCCGGCTTTTTTACCTTAAACAGCACCGCGCCTAAAGGCGGCAGCGTGAGCGTGAGCGACTGGTCGTGGCCGTGCCACGCGCGCTCCTCGGTCTCCATGCCGCCGGAGTTGCCTATGCCGCTCCCGCCATACTCCTTCGCGTCGCTGTTGAAAATCTCCTCCCAGAACCCGGCCACCGGAACGCCCACCCGGTACCCCTTGCGCGGCTCCGGCGTGAAGTTCAGCGCCACGAGCATCCGGTCGTACTCGCCTGGCCCCTTCCTGATGAAGCCGAGTATGCTCTGCTCCCAGTCGTTGCAGTCTATCCACTCAAACCCCTTGGGGTCAAAATCGTAATAGTACAGCGCCGCCTCCTTACGGTAGATGCGGTTCAAATCGCCCACCATCAGCTGGATGCCGTTGTGCCGCTCCCACTGCGTAAGCTCCCAGTTCAGGCTGCGGTCGTGGTTCCACTCCACAAACTGCGCGAACTCCCCGCCCATAAAGAGCAACTTCTTGCCGGGATGGCTGAACTGATAACTCAGCAGCAGGCGAAGGTTCGCAAGCCGCCGCCAGTCGTCGCCGGGCATCTTGTTGACAAGCGAGTTCTTGCCGTGGACCACCTCGTCGTGCGAGAGCGGCAGCACATAGTTCTCGGTGAACGCATAGAGCATGCTGAACGTCAATTCGCTGTGGTGGTACTTCCTGTAGACCGGGTCCTTGCTCATGTAGACCAGCGTATCGTGCATCCACCCCATGTTCCACTTCATCCCAAAGCCCAGGCCCCCCACATACGCCGGCCGCGACACCATGGGCCACGCGGTAGACTCCTCGGCAATGGTCTGCACGTCGGGGAAAGACTTGTAGATCTCCTCGTTCATGCACTTGAGGAAGTCTATGGCCTCCAAATTCTCGCGCCCGCCGTGCTTGTTGGGGATCCACTCGCCCTCCTTGCGCGAGTAGTCGAGGTAGAGCATGGAGGCCACGGCGTCCACGCGGATGGCGTCGGCGTGGTACCTGTCGAGCCAGAAGATGGCGCTGCTGAGCAGAAACGCCCTCACCTCGTTGCGGCCGTAGTTGAAGATGTAGCTCTTCCAGTCCGGGTGGAACCCCTTTTTGGGGTCGGCGTGCTCGTAGAGGCAGGTCCCGTCGTAATATACAAGCCCGTGCTCGTCGCTCGGGAAGTGCGACGGCACCCAGTCGAGGATGACGCCCACGTCGTTCTGGTGCAGGTAGTCGATCAGGTACATGAAATCCTGCGGCGTCCCGAAGCGGCTCGTCGGCGCGAAATACCCCACAGACTGGTACCCCCAGGACCCGCCGAACGGGTGCTCCATAACCGGCAGAAACTCAACGTGCGTGAACCCAAGCCCCTTGCAGTAAGACGCCAGCTCCGGCGCGAGCTCGCGGTACGAGAGGAACTCCTGCCCCTCGTCCCCCTTGCGCCGCCAGGAGCCTAAGTGTATCTCGTATATAGACATAGGAGCGCTGAGGCTGTTCTTGTCCTTGCGCGTTTTCATCCACTCCTTATCGTTCCACTTGTAGTCCAGATCCCACACGATGGGCGAGGTGGCGGGGGGCTGCTCCCAGTAGACGGCGAAGGGGTCGCCCTTGTTTACGCTGTACTTCCCGGTGTTCGAGTCTATATGGAACTTGTACATCGTACCCTGCGCGAGGCCGGGTATGAACCCCTCCCAGATGCCGGTTTCGTCGCCGCGGACCTTGAGCCCGTGGCGGCCGTTGTCCCACGAGTTGAAGTCGCCTACGACAGACACGCGCCTCGCGTTGGGCGCCCACACCGCAAAATGCGTCCCCTTCTCCTTGTCCGGCGACTCGGTGACGTGCGCGCCGAGCTTCTCGAAGAGCCGCGAGTGGCTGCCCTGCTTGAAGAGGTAGATGTCGTAATCGGTCAAAAGCGTTACGTCGTGGCGGATATTGCCAATAGCGGCACCCGCCGCCCCTTGCTGTACTTCGGTAGACATTACTATATCTCCTGGTTTGGGATTCCGGTATAATATATATACAATATAATTGCGGCGGGGCCCGAGGTACAAAAAAATTTAACTATATTATTTGGGGCGGGGAACCTGGGAAGACGGGGTACGGGGCCGTATCCACCTAATTAACAGGTACGATACGGGCAAAAAAACCCCGGTCACACAAGTTCCCGGGGACACGCCGCCAACAAGGGCAACGTGCGTTGATATGCATAAATTAACATATTTTTTCACAAAATGCAAGTTTTTTTCAAAAAAATGCTGCCGGGACGCCAAAAAGACGATTTTCCGCCCCTGCCGCAAGCCGGGAACGCAGGTTTTCTTTATTTGCGGCTGTTGCCCGTATAAAATGCCCCCCGACGCGCCTTTTCGGCGGCTCGTTCCCCGGGACTTAGTTTGTAACACGGTGCGCTAAATTAGGATTACGGCTCAAAATATCTTTCCGTATCAGCATACAATTAGTCTTTATCCTCACATATGGAAAATATAAATTCCACTTTCGACATATTTTTCTCGTCTCTTCCGGCACCATGTGCTCTACTATATCTATTGTCAAATAATTTTCAGGAAACAAAAATTCCGGTGTTTCTTTCGGCGCACAATATTTTGTAAGTAATTTAATTTTTTCCGCCTCTCTGCTTGTAACAAGGTCGCATAATAAACCGATAACCGCCGAATCACCGTGCGGAATGTATTTACGCATCAAGGAAACATTAAGAAGATCACCATATAACTGCACCCAACCAGCCATCACATCCATCAAGCGCGGCCATTTTCGGCAAACAATAGATGTTTGTGCAATCAACCCTTCAACAAGCGGTTCGTCTGCTGACGGTTTAGTACCAGTAAATTTTACCCCGATACGTACCCAATCCTCAAATACAGTATCTGTTAATTCTTTCCATTCAAATTCAGTCATAAAGATACCCTTTCATCGTCTGATACATCCACTATATTTCTGCTATTTATTCCATCCGCGATATCTTTAATTTTTACGTTATGCAAAATATCATTTTGCCACTTTTCAACATCAGAAAATGATGGTAGTTTTCCTGTACTTTTTTCATAAAACTTAATTAAATCAAGAAGCGATTCTACATCCCCAACGGCCTTAGAAGGATTGGACGCCCCTAAACGTTCAAGTACATTTAATGCCTTAACTACCTTAAAATTATTCACAATATGTTCATTTGTCATAATGTTGTCAACGCACGCAGAAGATACTTTCGCATAATTCATAATATTAGAATATATTACCGGCAAATCATCTTTTTTTATATTCAACTCAACAATATCTTTCATGTCGTCATCTCTCAAAGCAAGTAATTTCATAGAAATTAAATCTGCTTTAGATATAAAATCAACCTTAAGATGCTTATATTCTTCATCGGATGGTATTAGACGATTACGAAAATCCGCTGTTAGTTCATTAATATAGATTTTTGCCGCATCATTAAAAATCATAGGAGATGTGCTATTTAAAGTTTTTTTGACCAACTCATTAAACGCTTCAACATTAAAATCAGCATCGAGAATATCAATATCATCCGTGTAACGATGTATCCCATATTTTGCTACAACAGCAGCACCGCCACAAATAATAATATGTTGTGGACGGTCAAGATTGCTATCCAACGCTCTTAGATGTTCGTAAATTTCTTTTTTCCCTACAACCGGNTTTTCTTGCTCCTCTGAAAAGCGCTTGTATTCCTGCTCCATTACATTCTCCTTGCAGTTATAGTACCACCTCACTATATTGAATGTATTTTCACCCCCCACATTCTAAATATAATATAAAATTCGCTCAAAAACAACTTTTTGATGTGGTCACACAACTTAGGCTGCACCTGCCATTCGTCGATCAGGCGCGGGGTCTCGCCAATGAGCAGGCACCGCGGCGCCATCTCCATGAGGCCGGGCACATTCCTGTCGATGTCGATCCGCAGAACGCTCCCCGCCACCTGCATCGCAGACTCGGTCTTCCCGCACGATTTGGCCCCCCGAATGAGCACTGCGCCGGAAGAATCAAACTTTTTGCGTAACTCGTTGTCTGTCAATCTGTTATTGTATGTCATAGTATATCCATTTTACACATTGGGAGCAAATCATTTTACACTTTGCCGACGATTTGCTTTACGCAAATAAAATACATCATGTTACTGGGGGGTGCGGTTTTTTATTGAAACGGGCACCGCGGCCTTCGCGGGCCCTGCTCAAAGAACAGGGGGGCTGGAGAACCCGCCCTGTTCGCTTTTTGGGGATTATACGAGGAGGTACCGGACCGGCCTGCGCGCTAATCGCGGTGGAATTTTATGTTGTCGATAGCAAGGGTACCCCTCTTGGCATTCTCAATGACTTTACCGTCAAATTTATCAATATTATGGTCAGCCTTTATCTCCCATAAGAGCCCTGTCACGTTGGCCCGGTTAAAGTTAAACGCTTTGCCCCACCAGGGCTCCTGTTCAAGCTGGCCAGCCGCACCCCAATTACTCCAGCCGGTTTGATTACGCTCTTTAATATCTATGCCGATATTTGAAGAGGGCCAATTATTAATGGGCTGAATGGAAATTCTATGATTTACCCATCCCCCGGTACCGGTAAGAACTACGCGGTAAGAGTTGAATGGATTACACACATCCTCTCGCCATAACTCCCCACAACCGTAAGGACCGTTTACAAAATTTTCTGTCGTTTCAACTCTAAAGGTAACATTCACACCGTTGCTGGCCCACATATCAAACGATATCGACCGGACACTATTAAAGTCTGAGCCATATCCAATGTCCGGCCGCCCGGTCAATTCGGTACCCATGCTAACAGTCGGATATGCCGGAAAGTTATCCATGTCATCTATCGTATATCCGGCATTCTCTATGATGTCAATCCAGTTATCGTAATGCATCGCCGCAGCGTAACTGCCTTGCGCGGCATTCCCGGAAACCGAGCCGCTCGACACCGGCCCCGCAAACGATATACCATCCCAGTACCGCCCGTAGTAGTCATTTCCGTCTCCTTGGGCGGCGTTTGTTATTACCGTTTGATAGTTTTGAGTGATAAGTTTATCGTATTTGTCGCTAATAGAGTAACGCCACTTGTATCCGAACTTGTTCAGATTGTCACCGTCTTCAAAATCATCCAACAAAATTACCGATGCCAGTTCAAACACCGCCGTAACAGTCATTGCCGCGTTCACGGTAACGGCGATGGGGTTTGTCGTCCCCGCCGCGCCGCCACTCCACTGCCTGAACTCCCAGCCGGGCGACGGTACCGCGGTAAGCGTAACTTCCGTCCCCGCCGCGTAGTTCGTCGCGTTCGGGCTGCGGGTTATGGATCCGCTGCCTGTTACGGATGTATTGAGCGGGAATGTGTTCGACGGTATTTGCCTGAACTCCGCCGTAACGGTTTTGGGGGCGTCCATTGTTACCGTGACACTCATGGTCGTTCCCGCCGCACCGCCGGACCACTGTACAAACTCAAAGCCGGACGACGGCTGCGCGGTCAGCGTGACCTGTGTCCCGTGCGCGTAGCTCGGCGCGTTCGGGGCGCGGCTTATTGATCCGCTGCCGCCTGTCACATTTGTATTCAGTATGTGCATCGCGGGCGGCTCAACTGTCTCTCTCACGAAAATCGCCGTAACTGTCTTTGGCGCGTTCATGGTAATTCTGACGGTATGTTCCGTACTTGTCTCATCCCCCGACCAGCGCTCAAACCTCCAGCCGCCATTGGGAGACGCCGTCAGCCGTACGCTGTTCCCCTGCGCGTACTCCGGCCCGGGCGGGTCGGCCGATACGCTGCCGCCTTCGGACGGGCTGTGGCTCAGGTTAAGCCTGTGGATCACGACCACATCATCCGGAATCTTTGAGAAATGGGCTGTAATGGTTTTGTTCCCGTTCATGTATACGGTAGTTTCGTGGCTTGTTTGGTTTTCGCCGGCCGGATTCCCGGACTCATCAAACCAACCATCAAAATTCCAGCCCTCTTTTGCCGCGGCTTTTATGGTAACATTGCTCCCCTCAAGGTAACTGGGCGCTTCCGCGGCGATTTCAACGGTGCCGCCCTCTTCCGTTGAGGGGTAGACCGAGAGGGTGTAGTAGACAGACGAGGTCTGCTGCGAGAAGATCGCTATGAGGCGTTTGTCGCCGTCCATCTGCACGGTAACGGTGGGGTTATCCGTCATTGCGCTGCCGGCCCACTGGCTGAATGTGTAGCCGTCGGCAGAGGACGCGCGGCAGACTACGTAGGTCCCCTGCGCGAACGCCTCGTCATTGGGGGTGCAACTTACCGTACCCGTCCCCTCCTGATCCGGGCCCCGGTCGAGCCGGAAATAGGCTGTGGGCGGGGTAACGGTGCCGCCATTATCGATGCGCCCGCCGGTATGGTTGTGCCCGTCTTTATAGCTCGGATTGGACGTCTCCGAGCAGACGAGAAACATCATTACCGAAAATATTGCTGCCGCGGCGGCGCTCAGAGCCAGCCTCTTTTTTCCGTTTAGCGTCCTAAACCCGTTCATATTTTCAATCCTCCGTTTTTATTGTCTGAATATCGTTAAAATTTGTAACCGATGCTCATCCCCGCGGTAAAACGTATTTCCGCGAGGTAGTCCACAAAACTGTTCATCAGCGGGATGTACAGTATGGGCCTGACGTCTACGCCGAGCGTCATTTTGCCCATATTGAGTTCCACGCCGGCTTGCCCGGCTACGCCTATGCTGCCCAGTATTTCGCGGAGGGCGGTGTTGTTGCCGCCTACGTCTTCGGGGATGTCGTAGTAGCGCGCCTCGTAGACGAATCCGGCTATCCCGGCGCCGGCGTAGGGGGTAACCATCTCGCCGCGCCACGTCCTACCGACGAACGCGGCCGCTTCGGCGCCGAGGTACTGCTTGGCGTCCATGTCGTCTACGCCTTCGTGGTGGTCTTCGCAGTCGGCGATCCAGGCGTAGGCGAATTCGTAGTTGTATTCGCGGAAGCCCACAAACAGGTCGAGGCGCCAGTTTTGCCCGATTGAGCGCTTGAGGAATGCGTCTATGCTCTGCATATTCCCGATCCCGCCCCGCAGGCCGGCCGCGTTCAGGCTGCTTTCGGCGGCCTTTCTTTTCTCTTCGGCAAGGGCTTTGGCCGCTTTTTGCGCCTTGGCCTCGGCCTCTGCAGCCCTCCGGCGCTCGGTTTCCGCCGTTTTTGACGCCTCTGCGGCTTTACGGCGTTCGGTTTCAGCCTCCGCGGCTGCCGCGGCCCTTGCGCGCTCCAGTTCACCGGCCTCGGCCTTGGCGGCCCTCGCGTTCTCTTCGGCAGCGGCGACGACCGCCCTCGAACGCTCCTCCGCGGCCGCTACGGCGGCGTTGTCGGCCATGGCGGCTACGTCTTTGGTGATCCTCATCCCGAGCATGCTTCCCACCACGCCGCCGGCTATGGCCCTGATCTCTCTTAACGACATCTCCTCACTCTCCATCGAGTTCGTAGCAATCACCATCGCCGTCTCGACGTCTATGATGCGGGCGGAAATCAGGGAGGAGCCGAACGCGTGCGACAAGTTGACCACGCACACGAACTGCACGCCGGCCTGCTTGCCGACCCGCCGGATCTCGCTGTCGTCTACGGCCCCGCTGCGCTGCTTGGCCTGCTCGCGGTCGATCTGCGCCACGAAGTCGTCGGTGCGCTCTATGGCGGCGTACTTGCCGCTTTTGATGAGCGCCTCAAGCATAAACGCGCCCAGCACGTTGTTCTCGTCGGCGCTCTTGCCGCCCATGACGTAAACGGCGATTTTGGGCAGCTCGCCCGCGCCGGCAAACGACGGCGCCCCTGCGAACGCCCACAGCATCATAAGGCATAATGCGGACCTCTTCATATTATATCATCCCTCTTACGGTTGTGTATGGCGGTATAATCTGCGCGCGCGGCGGTACAGCGGCACGGCGCGGCGGAGGCAACGGTAAATTGCCGGATTGATGTATTTTGGGGTACTGCCGGTTCTTGGTGGTCTGGCGTAATAAATATATAACTATGCTTATTACGGCCTGTATATAATATATACGGTATTGACAGGGGGGGGG
>WQRV01000078.1 GCA_009786575.1 Chitinispirillia bacterium
AATAAGTGCTTACAAAAGCAAAAACAAACCAACCTAAAATAAATTAGGCGCAGGAGCCTCGTGCTGTTGTGAATATTTCACAACCCCTTGAGCATACGTCCTAAACGTCGCCTGCGCCATTTATTTTTCAAAAATCATCAAATCTAAATTAGGCGCAGGAGCTTCGTGCTGTTGTGGGCAAACCACAACCCCTTGAGCATACGTCCAAAACGCACCCTGCGCCATTTTTACTGATCATCAAGAGTAATTAATGCGCAGGAACCGCGTGCAACCGTAAGCTAGTTACAGTCCCTTGGATCCACGTCCGGAACGAAGCCTGCGCTTAATATTAAGATAATAAATCCCCCTCAAAAAGTCAACCCCCGCCCCAATTTTCCCAAAAAAGCCACCGCCACCGTCCCCGCCAGAGCCGCCCCATGCCCAAATTTTCCAAAAACAAAAAGAATAATTGAAATCATCCGCGCCGGTAATGTATTTTAATGGTTCTATATATAATATAGGAATAACACAGAAATAACCACATTTTCAGGAGGTCAGGGTAAATGCGCCGTTTTTTCACTTCAGAGAGCGTCTCTCAGGGTCACCCGGATAAGGTTTCCGACCAGATTTCCGACGCCGTCCTCGACGCGATGCTCGAGCAGGACCCCAATTCTCGGGTAGCCTGCGAGACGCTGGTCACCACAGGGCTCGTCGTTGTTGCAGGCGAGATCACGAGTAAAGCGGTCGTGGACTACCAGGATATCGTCCGCCGGACGGTCAGGGAGATCGGCTACGACAAGCCGGGGCTGGGTTTTGGGGGCAATGAGTGCGCCGTGATGGTCTCGGTCCACCAGCAGTCGCCGGATATCTCGCAGGGTGTTACCGCCGGCAAGGGGCTCCACAAGGAGCAGGGCGCGGGGGACCAGGGCATCATGTTCGGGTACGCCTGCAACGAGACCAAGACCTACATGCCGCTGGCCATCTACTACGCGCACCGCTTAGTGGAGGAGCTCACGACCCTGCGCGAGAAGGGCAAAATCCCCTATCTGCGCCCCGACGCCAAGTCGCAGGTGACGGTCGAGTACAACGGGCTCAAGCCCCGGCGCATCGACACGGTCGTCCTATCCACCCAGCACGACCCCATCGGCCGCAGCGTCTCCGCCGAGCACGCGACCATCACGAGGGACCTGATAAACAAGGTCATCAAGAAGGTGATCCCGGCTAAACTGCTCGACCCCAAAACGGTCTACCACATCAACCCGACCGGGCGCTTCGTTACCGGCGGCCCGCACGGCGACACCGGCGTGACCGGGCGTAAGATCATCGTAGACACCTACGGCGGCTACGGTGCGCACGGCGGCGGCGCGTTCTCGGGCAAGGACCCCTCCAAGGTAGACCGCAGCGCGGCCTACGCTGCGCGGTGGGTGGCCAAGAACCTGGTCGCGGCGGGCGTGGCCACGCACTGCCTCATCCAGCTCTCGTACGCCATCGGCGTCGCCAAGCCCATATCCATAAACGTGAACACCTACGGGACGGGGGTCATCCCCGAAGACAAGATTGAGCAGGTCATAAACAACCTGTTCGACCTGACCCCCGCCGGCATCATCAAGAAGCTCGACCTCAAGCGCCCCATCTACCGCGAAACCGCGCGTAACGGGCACTTCGGGCGCGAGCTGCCGGAGTTTACGTGGGAGCAGCTTGATATGGTCAGCAAGATCAAGCGGGAAATTAAGCTGGCGTAACGGGGTTGATGGGATGGAATGAGATAATGCCCGGCCTTCCCCGTAAAAGGTGATTGCCGGGCGTTTTTATCAACAACATATCGCATACGAATTTACGGATTATGGTATTGACATGGGATCACAAATATTAAAAAAAGAGCAGTTGTCCGACAGCGTCTGGCGCTTCCGGCTCAATGCCCCGCGCATCGCTAAGAAACGCAAAGCCGGCCAGTTCATCATACTGCGCCCGGCAGCCGACTCCGAGCGCATCCCCCTCACCATCGCCAACGTCGATGCCAAAGAGGGGTGGATCGAGATCATATTTCAGGTCATGGGCCGGACGACTATGCAAATGCGCGATCTGAATGCGGGGGATTCCGTGGCCGATCTGGCCGGGCCGCTTGGCAATCCAACCCACATCGAAAATTTCGGCAGGGTGCTGTGCATCGGCGGCGGGGTCGGGGCGGCGCCGCTCTACCCTATCATCAAGGCAATGTTCGAGACGGGGAATGATGTTACGTCGATTATCGGGGCAAGAAATAAAGAGTTGATTCTGCTGGAGGACGAGATCAAAGCGTCAAGCCACCGTCTGTTAATCGCTACGGACGACGGGTCGTACGGGACTAAGGGGTTTGTGTCGGATGTATTTAACGCTCTGATTGACGCAGGGGAAAAATTTGACGCCGCCGTTGTAATAGGGCCGGCCATGATGATGCGCGCCACGTGCAGGCTGACCGTTGCCGCTGGGATCAAAACGTACGCCTCGTTAAACCCCATAATGATAGACGGCACGGGAATGTGCGGGTGCTGCCGCGTTACCGTTGGCGGGGAGAGCAGATTCGCCTGTGTAGACGGGCCGGAGTTCGACGCCTCGCTTATCGAGTGGGATGAACTGATCGCGCGGATGGGGAGCTACAAAGACTTTGAGAAGAAAGCCAGAGAGGATTACCACACCTGCAAATTAGAGGGGGCGGCATAATGGGCATAAACGCTTCCAGAATCCCCATGAAAGAGCAGGACCCGGCAGTCCGCGGAAAGAATTTTGAGGAAGTGCCTTACGGGTATAGCGATGATGAGGCCAAAGCTGAGGCGTCACGTTGCCTTAAATGCAAAAAACCGCTGTGTGTTGACGGATGCCCGGTTAATGTAAAAATCCCTGAATTTATCGGGCTTATAGCTAACGGGGATTTTGCCGCCGCCGCGAGGAAGATCAAGGAGACAAACGCTTTGCCTGCGATATGCGGGCGCGTCTGCCCCCAGGAAGAGCAGTGCGAATGCCGCTGCATCCTCGGCAAAAAAGGCGATCCCGTCGCTATTGGCAATCTGGAGAGATTCGCCGCGGACCGGGAGCGCGAAAAGGGTACTGTAGATCTGCCGGCAAAGAAATCATCCGTCAATAAAAAAGTTGCGATAGTAGGGTCGGGCCCCGCCGGGTTGACATGCGCCGGCGAGCTCGTCAAAAACGGGTTCGACGTTACGGTATTCGAGGCGCTGCACGAGGCCGGCGGTGTACTTGTCTACGGCATCCCAGAATTTCGCCTCCCCAAAGAGATTGTCAAAAAAGAGATCAGCGGCCTCGAATCACTCGGCGTGAAGATCGTCAAGGATTTCGTCGTAGGCAGAACGGCTACCGTAGACGACCTCTTTAATGAGGAGAAATTTGATGCCGTCTTCGTAGGCTCCGGCGCGGGGCTGCCGTCGTTTATGAAGATCAAGGGCGAAAACAGCATCGGCGTCTACTCGGCAAACGAGTACCTGACGCGCAGCAATCTGATGAAGGCCTACGTAAGCAACCCCACAACGCCGATAATGAAAGGCAAGCGGGTCATCACCGTAGGCGGCGGCAATGTGGCAATGGATTCGGCGAGAACGGCTTTGCGTTTGGGCGCGAATAAATCTATGATAGTCTACCGCAGAAGCGAGGTGGAGATGCCCGCGCGCAAAGCGGAGATCCACCACGCGAAAGAGGAGGGCATCGAATTCCACCTTCTCTGCAATCCCGTAGAAATTATAGCCGGTGATAACGGCGCGGTGACGGGCGTGAAGTGCATACGCATGGAGCTCGGCGAGCCTGATGAACGGGGACGGCGGCGCCCGGTTGTCATTAAGGGCAGCGAGTTTACCCTTGACTGCGAGGCGGTGATTATCGCCATAGGCAACAGCCCCAACCCGCTTATCCCCGAAACGACGCCCGACCTTAAGGTATCTGAAAAACACGGTACAATAGTTGCGGACGAGTCCGACGGGCGGACGTCTAAAAAATTTGTTTACGCCGGCGGCGATATCGTAACCGGCGCGGCGACGGTCATTCTGGCGATGGGCGCCGGAAAAACTGCCGCCAAAAGTATCATGGCGGACTTAACCGGCGGGGATTGATGCGCAACAAAAATCGCATATCGTCAACAAAGACGCCCCGGCCACTAATCGTGGTTCTGGCGTTCACCGCTTTGTTGCTGTTCCGGCAGGCTGTCAGCGCAGAAGGTATCATTACACCGCAGGTCTTTACACGTGGGAATTTCGTATATGTGGTCGAGCCGCAGCGCATCGTTTTCCTCTCTATGGACACGCGCAGTTCCCATACCGTCTACCACGCCGAAGACGAGATATTCAACATCGTGAGCGCGGTGCAGGATGGCGACATGATCTGGGCGTCGAGCGCGCTCGGCGCGGTGATCGCTGTAAACATGCAGACAGGCACGGTCGAAGAGTTCAGCCGCGGGCGCGTAAACGCCGGTGGGCACATCGGCGCCGGCAGGCGCTTTGTCTGGCTCGCGGCTCACGACACGCTCTACCGCATGGACCAGACGTCGCGGGAGTGGATATCGCTGCCGGTCCCCAATAACGGCGGCGAAGTTCGCGGGCTTATCAGTTTTAATGACCAGGTCCACGTCATCTCAGAACGCGCCGTCCACGTCCTGACAACCGCGAGCGAAGACTGGGCAGTCATTCCGCACAAAAACTTTACCCTGACCCGCGGAGATTTCCGCAATGCCGGCGACGCGGCCTACGTTACGCAGGAACGAACACTCTTCCGCTACAGCCCGTCCGTACGGCAGTGGAGCAGCGGGACGGTCAAAGGGCATATCCGCGCTGTGAACCTGACCTCCGAGCTCCCGGCAGCGGCCACCGATAACCGCATCTACGTATTCAATGCCGATAACCTGATGCTGGAGCGGCAGACGACGCTTCCCATGCTGCGCGGCATCCGGTCGCTCGTCTTGCACAACGGGAGCCCCGTCTGCGCAACAGGCCAGGGGCTCGCATTTGGCGCGGCGTCACCCTTCAACTTCAGTATTGTCACCTACCCCGGCCATATACGCATGGGTAAAGATGTTTTTGCGTTTAGCCTGAGCAGACACATTATCCTGTACACCGATGGCGGTTTCGTCTTATACCATCCCGAACGCAGGCTGTGGAGCACGGCACGCGTGGCTGTACGCACAGGCGGCATTGCGAGCAAGCGCCTGCACGGGTGGAGCGAGGAGGGGCTGCACATCAACATCACTGAAAATGTACACTCAAGCCTGCGCGGCGGCGTCACGTTTCGCCAGCAGCCGGGCGCAAATAACAATAACGAGGCGGGCGAGCTGGTGGTAGACCCCGGCATCTCCATCGCAAACGCCACGGTAAACATCCACACAGAGGATGCCGACGGGCGCATACTCGACCTCTCGGTTGACAACGGGGCAACAACGGTGCCGCCGCTCAAGGGCCTCTATTACAAGGGCGCCGAGGGAGATGTTTTCAACCGCGCCTCGTTCGGTGTGCAGAATCAGCAGTTCACCCAGGGCATGGTAAACCCCAGCGTGCTCACCGAGGGTGGCGCGGCGGTGTTCACGAGCGCTGCAAAAGCGCCGGGGAGCGACCGGCACTTCCTCTCCGCAACAGCCGGAAGCGGGTACATCCTCTCGAAGACGGAGTGGCGCACGCTTGGATACCAGTGGTCGGGCGTTTACCGGATAGAAAACATAATCGAGAACGCCAGGGAGGTCGTCCCCGCAAGCGTGAGGATGTATATAGACGGCATACCGCTGCCGGAGAGCGACTATATTTACAGCCACGCGGACCGCACCGTGCGCCTGCTGCGCCGTGAAAAATCCAACCCGACATCCTTAATACAGATAAGTTTCTCGGAGAGGCGTTTTCCAAACGACCCGTTCGCGTTCGAGCCGCTGCCGGAGAACCACCTGGGGCAGTACAACTTCGCGGAGGGCGCAATCTCTCCGCGCTCGTGGCTCAGCGCGCGCGCCGGGCTCATGTACATAGGCAGCAGGGATCCGGCGCTTAGCCTCGGGCCGGAGTCGGGGCCGGTGGTTACGGCCGGGCTTCCGGTCGAACTGCGCGGCGGGGCAAACCGTTCGCTGCTCATCCACCCCGAAGTTGCCTACGACGCTGTAATGGGCACGCACTCTGCGGCTGTATCCGCCGGCGTGCGGGAGGGCAAGACGTTCGGGTCCTACAGAGGCCTCTGGGCAGGACGCGACTTCCACGGCACCGACCGCGCCGCCCACACTATGGCCTACCGGCCAATCAGCGGCGAACACGAGGCCAGCCTCGGCTACGACCTGCGCAGCGACCTGCGGGCAAGCTGGTACCAGCTCCACAGAAGCACCGGCGAGGCCGGCCTCTCGCACTTCGAGCTGCGGTCGTCCTATACCGGCGACGGTTACATCCTGCCAGGCATCAACCTGTCGATGTCGAGCCGCCACATCGACTACGCCGCCGAAGATGCGGCGCACAGCCGCAACGAAACATTTACGCTGCACCTCTCCGACCCGGCGTCGCGCTTTCTCGCCGAGGCAAACCGCTTCCACAGCGCCGGCTACGAATTCTCGTGGACAGAGTACCAAAACAACGGCGGGCAGCGCGGACGGACGCTCTACGGACAGACCAGCGTCTCACCCATAAGCCCGCTTACCGTCACCGGCTCGTGGATGTACCGCAACAACCCATCGGACTTCCACGCGCGCGAGGAGAACACCCCCACGCTGTCGGTAAGCATGCGCGACCTGCCGCAGGGGTTCGACATCAACGCGACGCAGCTGCTCAACATCACCACGTACAGCGACGACGTAAAGAACTCGGCGGTAATCAGAGACATCTCCACGTTCTTCTACCCCGGCGAGTATACAGACGCGCTCTCGCACTTAGCGCTTTACCTTAGGTATGTATCACATACGGAATCGCAGGTCCCGCCGGTCTCATCGCCGCTTAAATACCTCTTTTCCACAGACTCCAACACACACTATACCCACAGGATCGAAGAGGCCGGGATCCTCTATTTCCCCATGGAGAACCTGCTCCTCAGCACACTCAACACAAGGAGCAGGGATCAATACGCCAACGCGTTCTACACCTCCCACGAGCGGGTGAAGATGTGGTTCGACAACAGCGGCGGCTTAGAGGGCAACTTCTACATGAACAAGCGCCCCAACCTGCTCTACCTGCGCGCCGACGGCATGTACGAACACAGCTTCCAAAACGGGCTCCTCGCCGGCGCGGGGCTTGTGGGCGTACGCCACTCGGAAGACTTCGTGGTTGATCTTTACGGCGGCCCGCAATTCATAATCTCACAGACAACAGACCTGAAACACAACTTCTTCAGGAACATCGAGCACAGCCACTATCTGCAGCCGCTGTTCCACACGTCCGGCATGTCGAAGCCGGACCTGCTCTACAACCTATACCTGCGGCTCAAAATGCCGCCGAATATGTCTGCGGTTATGGAAATGTGGATGGAAATGAAGAGGATGGACAAGATCAACGGCGGGGCAGGAGCCTATTTACACGCGGGATTCTGACCGGCACGAAAACGGGCCAATAAAAAATCCCTGTCCGCCGCGATATAATAAATTATATTAAATATCCTGCCGACATACAGGAAAGGAACGATACCCATGATCTGGGACGAAAAACATGAGAGCATGCCGCGCACCGGACTGAGAGAACTCCAGACGGAGCGGCTAAAGGCGATCGCGCGGAAGGTGTACGATAACGTGCCCTTCTACAAATCGAAGTTCGATGCGCTCGGCGTTAAGCCAGAGGATATCAACACTATCGACGACATCGCCAAGCTGCCGTTCACTACAAAAGACGACATGCGGGACGTGTTCCCGTACGGGCTTCTTGCCTGCGACCTGAAAGACATTGTTGAAATCCACACATCATCGGGGACAACCGGCAAACCCGTGGTAGACGCCTACACGCAGGGCGACATAGACCTGTGGGGCGAAGTGATGGCCCGCACACTCTCTATGGGCGGCGTTACCGCCGACGACATAGTCCAGAACGCCTACGGCTACGGCCTCTTCACCGGCGGCCTCGGGGCCCACTACGGAATAAGGCGCATAGGCGCAACCTGCATCCCCATATCCGGCGGCAACACAAAACGCCAGCTTGACATGATGAGAGACTTCGGATCGACAGCGCTTACCTGCACGCCATCCTACAGCCTATACCTCGCCGAAGCAGGCAAAGAGGAAGGTATCGACTTTTCGAAATTGCCGCTGCGCGTAGGCTTCTTCGGCGCCGAACCGTGGAGCGAAAGCATGCGCGCCGATATTCAGGCAAAACTGCACATCAAAGCCTACGACATATTCGGGCTGACGGAGATCATCGGCCCCGGCGTGGCGGCGGAGTGCGAATGCCAGGACCTGCTGCATGTGTTTGAGGACCATTTCTACCCGGAGATAATCAACCCCGACACCGGCAAACCGCTGCCCGATGGTGAAAAGGGGGAACTCGTCTTCACCACACTCACAAAAGAAGGAACGCCGGTCATCCGCTACCGCACCCGCGACATCACCTACTTAACACGCGAACCATGCCCCTGCGGACGAACAGCAGTCAGAATGCACCGGATCCTCGGCCGCACCGACGACATGCTGATCATCCGCGGCGTAAACATCTTCCCGTCGCAGATAGAACAGGTGCTGATAAAGATGGAAGGCGTAGAACCGCACTACCAGCTATTAGTAGAAAGAAAAGGAAACCTCGACTGTCTCGAAGTACTGGTAGAGATGACGGAGGACCTCTTCTCAGATGAACTGAAACGCCTTGAACAAAAGGAGCGCGAAATAGAAGACAAACTGCGCGATTCCCTGCTCGTCCACAGTAAAGTAAAACTTGTCGAACCAAAAAGCATCCCCCGCAGTGAGGGCAAAGCCAAACGCATTATCGACAAGCGCAGTATTTGATTTTGACGTACCGGTTTTATAAAGTATCCCCCTTAAGGGGGATATTGATGGGGGGGTATATAATATCGGGGCGTTGCGGGGTGTCCCCGCAGAGGGGGCAGCGGAAGACGATTTTTTAAAATAGCGTTTTTTGCTATTTTAAAAAATTGGCTGGAGCGAGGGGGAGACTTCCCCCCTTATTTGACTTTGACTTTTATTTTGACTTTGACTTTTATCTTTTAAGGAGAATATATGACTGTCCAACAAATATCCGTATTTTTGGAAAACAAGGCCGGCCGCCTCGCAGCAGCAGCCTCCGTCCTCAAAAACAACGCCGTCAACATCCGCGCGCTGACAATCGCCGAGTCATCCAACTACGGCGTACTGCGGATGATCGTAAGCGACCCGGACAAAACAATGGCTGTCCTCAAAGATGCCGGCTTCACCGTCAAGCAGAACCCGATGATCGCCGTGGAAATCGACGACCGCGAGGGGCTGCTCTTCGACATCGTAAGCCTCTGCGACGCGGAGGGGATCAACATCGAATACACCTACTCGTACGTCGAAACCGCCTCCAAAAAAGCGATACTGTTTCTGCGGTTCGAGGACACAGACGCGGCAGTACAGATGTTTACGAGGCGCGGGTATAAGCTGCTGTCGCCGGACGAAGTCTGTAAGATATAATCAAGACGAGTACCAATAAAAAAGCCCCGCCCCGGATATCCGGGACGAGGCTTTTCTTTTTCGCGTTTGTCAATACATCAACATCCGCCGTTTGATCAGAACGAACCCTCAAATATCAGCTCGAAGCGGTTGACCATCTGCGAGTTGTTCGCGCTGGCTTCGGGATATGTGGTGGTGTAGGTCCTGTAGCGGGGCACTACCGAGAAGTTTTTGTGGACCTTCATGGCGTAGCGCAGGTCGGTGTAGAGGTAGCCGGACTTGGTGGCGTCCTCGGTCGCGGAGCTTTCGGAGTTTACCGCGGTGTTGTAGTTGACGGCGATCTGGATCGTGCCTGGGCCGGCCTTGATTGATGTGCCGGCGCCCACAAGCAGGCCGTTACTGTTATAGGGAGTGAACGTGCCGCCGGGCGCGTTGGCGGGATCGCTGTATGCGCCGGACTCGCTCTCCTCGTTGCTTACCATACCGTAGCCGCCGTTGAAGCTGACGGAAATGTCGCTATTAACCTTATAACTGCCGGCCAAACCGATAATATACTCATGGTCACCCTTCTCGGTTGCACTATTGTAATTGCGGTTGAGGACGGCTGTAACCTCAGGCGTTACCTTGAACGCGCCGGCCTCAACGGGCACCGTGAGAACAAAGAGGGGTGACGCGGGATTCGCAGCAGGATCGTCCGCAAGGTTCGCCGGTATGGTTTGCTGACGGTTGTTGATCACGCTCTGAAAGAGTTCTACGCCAAGCTTAATATCATCCTTAAGGATAGGCGCGCCGAGCCTGATGCCGATCATGCTGTTGTTCATATCGCTCCAGCCGTTATAGCCGGCCTCGCCATACCCCTGCTTTGACGACGAACTGTTGAGAGAGCTCTCAAGAAGGTCAAGCGTACCGTTGCTGTTCAGGGGAACCACGCCGGCCTCAATAAACATATAGCCGGGATTCCACCTGGCGCTCGCAAGGTGAACGTAAAGGTTCTGCGTACCTACACGGCTGCGGGGGCCGTGGTTGGAGTTCCAGTTAATATTCTCCGCCGCGCCCCAGTCGTTACCTATCTGGAATTGCAGCGAGAGCTGCTCGTCTACCACAGCCTTCAAACCAACACGCCAGCAAAGCCTGTTGCTGTAATCCATCGTGGTAGCGCTGTTGTCGTCGTCTGACCTCGTGGTAATGTTTTCGCGCAGCCTGTACTGAACGCTGCCGTAAGGCGTAACCTGCAATTTCGAAGCGGGCTTGGCCTCCGGTGCCGGGGGCGGCGCAACAACCTGCTCCGCTTCCTGTACGGCCACTGGCGCAACAAACGGCTGAGGTATGGCCAAAGCCTCTTCTTCCGCCTCTTCCTCCGCCACCGCTTCCTCAGAAACGGCCTCGGAATGCGCAGCCGTATCCTGCTCGGCTACTACAGACGTCCCCATCATCACAACCGTCGCGCACGCAACTGCCAAAGACTTCTTCCAAAAACTCATACTAAACCCCTTTCAAAAGGTTTTTTGTTATATGAATAAATAAATAATGCATTGCGTTCCCGCTGCTCTCTCATACCCGGCCCCGCTGCGATACAAGGATTATCAATCGAACAGCCCCCTGATATCACCCACCGACCCCAGCCCCTGTTCTACGCAATACGCCCGTATCCCCTCAAGCACGGCGCGGGGGATATGGGGGTCAACAAAGTTCGCGGTGCCGATCTGCACCGCCGACGCGCCGGCCAGTAAATATTGCAGCGCGTCGTCCGCCGTCATTATCCCGCCCATGCCAATCACCGGGATTGACACAGCGCGGCTCGCCTTGTAAGTAAGCGCAACGCCGACCGGGCGCACCGCCGGGCCCGACAATCCGCCCGTTATCATCCCCAAAGCTGACCTTTTTTCCTTCACGTTGATGACCATGCCCACCAATGTATTGATCAGCGATATAGCGTCCGCCCCACCCGCCTCCGCCGCTTTCGCGATAACAGTAATATCAGTAACGTTCGGCGTCAGCTTCATGACAAGCGGCCTCTTCGTCATCTTTCTTAGCGTTGACGTCAGCCGCTCAATCTGCGCCGGGTCAGTCCCAAACGCCAGCCCGCCGTGCCTGACATTGGGGCAGGACACGTTCACCTCGTACCCCCATATCCCGTCGTCATTCGCGGACTCTAATTTTTCAATGACCTGATGATACTCGTCCTCCGTCGATCCCGCAACATTAACAACAACCGCGCAAGGCACCGTTTTCAAGAACGGCAATTTATCCGCGATAAACTTATCGACGCCAACATTCGCAAGCCCTATCGAGTTAAGTATCCCCGACGGCGTCTCAACGATGCGCGGCGGCGTGTTGCCCTCCCTCGGCGCAACCGTCACCGCCTTGGTGAATATCGCGCCTATATCCTTAAGATCTATCAACTCCTCATACTCGCGCCCGTACCCAAACGTCCCCGATGCCACGCCTACCGGATTAGGGAGTAACTTTGAACCGATTTTCACCGACAGATCAACACTCATGCCTTTCATATCACTCATCCCCATACTATCTCCCCCCCGTCAAACACCGGCCCCTCCTTGCAGACGCGCTGGTACCCTGACGCCGTCTTGACCACGCACCCCATGCAAGCGCCCACGCCGCAGGCCATCATTGCCTCAAGCGACATCCACCCCTTTGCCCCGGACCTTTCCGTAAGCCCGCACAAACTTTTCAGCATAACCTCCGGGCCGCAGCCGTACACTACCGTCCCGCCATCCAACTTTATATTAGTATTGATATACTCCACAACATTGCCCCTGAACCCCGCCGACCCGTCGTCCGTACATATCCGCGCACCCGCGTCCCGAAACAGCGCACTGTCCGGGATCAGCGCCTCGCCCCTGCACCCGAAGACGAACTCCGTCTCGACCCCCTGCTTCCTCAGCTCAGATACCAAAAACAGTATCGGCCCAAGCCCAACCCCCCCGGCCACGGCGACCGCCCTCTTATCATCCCCGCCAACCGGAAACACGTTCCCCAGCGGGCCGATAACGTCAATCTCCTCCCCCGCCGCCAGCCCGGCCAGCAACTCCGTCCCCCGCCCACGCACCTGATAGATCACCGAAGCAACCCGGGCAGCCTCGTCAAACCCGGCGAACGCAAACGGCCTGCGCAAAAGCGGAACCGTGTCCCCCGATACCCGAACCGTCAAAAACTGCCCCGGATGCGGCGCCCCGGCCATAGCGCCCCACGAAAGCGCCATCTCATAAAAACCGTCGCCAATACGCCTGTTGGAAGCAACCGTAGCCCGAAACTGCCCCATACCGCCGCCTTTCCCGTTACCCGGCCCAACAGCACACCCGCAAACACTCATAAATATACGTCCCACAAATTGAGGATTGGTGAAATATACGTAAATTTTACGTAAAAATACATTATGGCAGGGGGAAATCACCGCAAGTTGACAATTATTATTTGTAAATATAAATCACACACCCAAAAGCGGGAAAACCTGCCGGGTTAACTTCAATGAATTCATGCATAGTCAAAATGAACTTGTCAATATCAAATTGACGGTCATTTTGACTATCGTAATATTATAAAATTTTTCTTGCTTTTTGTAAGATTCTCGTTTATATTTATAAAATAAGCACTCAAAATTACTCTCAGGCAAGGAGGCGGTGCCAATGGTAACAATGGCCACGGAAAAGCGCGCTATCGATGAGCGGGAGGCAGCTGTCGAATTTGACGGCCGGTGGCTCCTGTTAGACAAGAACGACTTCCCGCCGTCGGAAGATATGGGGTACATAATAGCCTACGGAAACGGAACCCCGGAGGATCGTGATGTACTGAGAAAAATTAATCTTGATCAGTACGACGGCGATTTACGTCTTATGAAAGGATATACGCCCAAAGATGAAGTATACGACTGTGGCATTATCGAAGAAGTTTGAGCATCGATATAAATTTGATGCGCATATCTACAATATTAATGGCAAAAGATTTGAAAAAGTAACCATATTGTGGGACTCGGGCTGCTTTAACACAATGATTCCAAGATACCTCGCCGAACAATGCGGGCGGTCTTTGGGACGTAAGAAACACTATAAGATCGGC
Source organism: Chitinispirillia bacterium (assembly GCA_009786575.1). Lineage (GTDB taxonomy): Bacteria > Fibrobacterota > Chitinivibrionia > Chitinivibrionales > Chitinispirillaceae > GUT77. The sequence goes on from WQRV01000078.1 coordinate 13,616, forward strand.
GGCCACTCCATAGAGGTTGAGGCGTTCTCCATCAATAAACTGACCATCGGGGACGTTACATTGGAGCGCGTCATAGCATTCGCGGGGGAATACTACGGCGACTACGAAGACGACATCATCCTCGGCGCAAACGTAATAAATAACTGGGAGATGATTATCAGCAAAAAGGCGCACAAATTCAGCTTCCGCGAAGACCCTCCCGACAGCCTGCCAAACAAGAAGCATATCTATCAAAATTGCTTTGACATAGCGGGTAGCTACATCTCTGTGCAAGACGCGGAAACGTAGTTGCAGGAGCGGCAAGACAAGAGACCACAAAAATAAAGGGGAGACCGGTTGACGGCCTCCCCGCACAATCCTCAAAACATAACGGCAACGCCCCGTGCCGCAAAAGGCGCGGCTCGGGGGCGGCGGCTCGCAATTGCTGCGCTATTGCGGGGCCGCGGAGTCCCGAACGCAACGTAGCGAAAACAGGTGTGTCTTGGTGTAGTTGTACTTGAGCACGTCGTCGTAGTAGTAGTACATGAGCCGGTACCAGGCGTAGCTCGCACCGTACTCCGTGGCGCTCCACCAGTTGCCGTAGTAGCCGGCACGGTAGAAATAGCCGCCGGAATAGCCGTAGCCGCCGGGCAGGGCCGAAAATCCGTAATCGTCAGTACCAACCGACGACGCATTGTAATACTCCCAACCAGTTGCAGATTTCAGTTTATTTCCAGCAGATGACCCCACAAAATTATCTAACATCGTCCACTCCGCACCACTCGGCACATGCCACCCAACAGGACAAACTCCCTGAACCCCGCTGGGACTGGATTCTGAGCTTGACGCCCCGTCCATTACCGTTGCCCAATCATACAAACGGCCGTAGGTATCACAATTGGACGCCAAACTATCATAACAAACACTACCGTCTCCTGCGTCGTAATT
>WQRV01000079.1 GCA_009786575.1 Chitinispirillia bacterium
ATCGTCCCCGATCGCCCGTGCCGGAATTGCGATATTGCGTTTGATTTGACGTATACCGCAATCCCGGCATCGCGGGCGGGCACACAGGCCCGCCCCTACGTTGGGTTGTTGGTGGATTTTGTGGGATATTGTAATTCATGCGTTGCAGGCGACCGGGGACGGTCGCCCCTACAAAATCGTTTTATTTATCATCCATTACAACGATACATTCCCATTTAACATGTTTCACGTGAAACATCAATCCCACACAAAAAGCGCACCTATCGCCCAAAATGTCCCATAAAATACCCACCCCAGCGGACCCAGGATTGTTTTTTTCCTAAATTCTACGGTAATGAGCGAAAACGCCACACTTTGCTCCGCGTGCCTGATTCTTCCCTCCAGTACCTCTATTTCCGTATTGATGCGCTCAAGCTCCTTTTCAACTCTTAACATATCCGTAACGTTGTGCGCCTGTTCAAGCAACGCCAGATACCTGTCGCGAACGTGTTTAAGGCTGTTCAGGCGACTGATATTGTCCCGGTATTGATCCGTAATGTCTGCGCCTCTCCTTGATTCGTGCTCGACCTTGCCGAGCGTCCGTGCGAACGCTAAGAACGCGTCCATGTTTTCTGGCGGTATCCGCGCCGTTATGGAGCCGTCTCTTTCGCCGATAATAAACCCTTTATTGCTCTTTATCTGTTCAATAAGGCTCATTCTGGTCTTTTCTATTATCTCTTTTTTGTGTTCTAAGACCAACTCCAATGTGTGCGAGTAGGTTATCATCCTCCTGTTATCGACCGGGGCGGTTGGGGCTGACGGTGTTGCCCGTTTGGCCTGTGGTGCGGATATTTCCTCTGTCTCTCCGTTTTGAGAAACTTCTTCGTCTGATTCCGGTTGATATGATTCTAAATCCGGCGCCGGCTGATGGGCTTGATAATTAACGTTACTTTCAAAACCAGAGTCCGGCGCCATTATAGAGGCGCGGGTCGATCCGCAGGAAATCAGTAATATCGACAGAAAAACCGTCAAAAAGCTTTTAACCATCGCCGCAGTCCTCATAATTTCCTCCATAAATGTGTTATTTACATCATAATTGTTTCACGTGAAACATCATAAATCCCATGATTAATATTATACCTGCGCCGTTCAGCGGCATCACGGCTGTTGTGCTGTCGATGGGCGGTGTGGGTATAATATTTAATCGCCTCTTCGTTAATTCCATATAAACAACCACTTTATGCCGTGGTACAGGCCGTAAAATATCCATCCGATGGGGCCCGGTCTTGACGGTTTTGTTTTTTCTTTGAAATCTACCGTAACTTGTGAAAACGCAACACTTTGTTCGGAGTACTTTATTCTCCCCTCCAGCATCTCTATATGCGCACTTATACGCTCGAGCTCTCTCTCAATATTTAAAATATCGGAAACGCCGGATGCCTTTTCAAGCAGCGCCAGGTATCTGGCGCGCACTTGCCTTAAATTGTCCAATCTTATAACATTATCCCTGTATTGATCCGTGATGTCGGTTCCGGTCTTGGATTCGCCCTCAACTTCACCGAGCGTCCGCGAATAATTTATGAATTCATCCATATTTTCGGCAGGTACCCGCACCGTTATGGATTTAGAAATCTCCCGGATGATAAACCCTTTGCTGCTCTTTAACTGGGCAAGGAGCGCCTTTTTAGTCTCCTCGGTGTCTTTTACTGAGAGCGAAAGCGTTGCTGAATAGGCTACCATCCTTGTTTCGCCGGACGGCTCCTCCGGCCGCTGGCGCGAAGGTGCTTCATCGGATGATTCCCGTAGCATCCTGGGTTGAGGCGTAGACTCCATAGCCATTAACTGTGCCGAGAACTCCCCCGGAGCCGCGGCTTCCCCCATCGGCGCGTTAGCACCGCAGGATGAGAGCGCTATCAACAGAACTATCACCAAAAAACTTTTAATCATTACCGCAGACTGCATAGTTTTCCTCCATAACATAAATGTGCTGTCCATATCATCAATATACAATAAAATTATACTGGCCGCAAGGATATGGTACGGATATTTTTCTGTGCAATACCGCGCCTATTTCCCGATACAGAACTTCCCGAAGATCCCGTCCAAAATCTCGTCCCCCGCTACGTGGCCGCAGAACTCCTCAAGCCGCGAGAGCGCTAACCTCAAATAATGGGCAGCGACTTCCTCCCTATCGAAGTTATCAACACCGTGCCGCAGATCCTCGATAACCGATTGTATTATATCGCGATGGCGCTCGTTTACGATGATTTCCGGGGCGCAAATATCAGAAGTTACGGCGCGGATTGCGGCTCCTATCGCTTCAAACAGTTTCTCCGTGTTGATTTTTTCCGTCAGGCTGGCCTCAACGCAGTTTAAAGAGAGCTTCCGGCAGAAGTTTTTCTTGCTTTCCGGGGATGCCATGTCTACCTTGTTGATAACTACAAGGACGTTTTTTTTCGCTCTATTTTGTAAGGAGTTAGGCATATCCGGCGCATCGGTTTTGTTGGTAATCTCCAAAATCCCCGCACGCTCATCATGCCCCAACTCTTCATCCGCAGCCGTAACCCAGAGTACGATATGCGCCCACCGTACCGCTGCCATTGTCCTCTCAATGCCTTGCTTTTCAACAATATCAGACGTATCCCGAATCCCCGCACTATCAAATAATTTGACCGTCGTACCCTCAAATACGATCCGTTCAGAGACTATATCCCTCGTCGTTCCCGGACGGTCGTGGACTATCGACCTGTCATACCCAAGTATCTCATTAAAGAGACTGGACTTACCTGCGTTTGCGGGACCTGCCAGCGCGACGGCTACCCCATCATCAAACGCCTTGACCCTCTCCCCCCGCCGCACCTCCTCTTCAAGTTCGGAGATGATTGTCCCCAAATCTATCCTGTTTGTGGATATCAACCCCGCCTTAGACTCCGCGACATCGTCATCCTCCCCGAATTCGATCCTGCTTTCTATGTCTGATAATATGTTGATAATCCGGCGCTTCAGGCGTTCCAAAGATTCTAACTGTTTGCCTTGGTAGGCTAACTGGGCGGACTGCAGGCGCATCTCCGTCTGGCTCTCGATCAATCCGGCAATGCTCTCCGCCTTGAGCAGCCCGATCTTCCCGTTGACGAACGCGCGGCGCGAGAACTCCCCCCGGCCTGCCGGACGAGCGCCTTTTTTGAACAACCGGTCAAGAATTTTGGCGGTGACCGCCGTACCCCCGTGGCAGAAGATCTCGACCATCTCCTCCCCGGTGAACGAGCGCGGGGCATCGTATTTTATGGCGGTGACTTCGTCTATAATGTCTGGGATATTGGTATCATCAACCGAAGGCGGGCGACCGGGGGCGGTCGCCCCTACATGAGTATTACAGGGGTAATTTGGGGCGGGATTATCGCTGCCGACGCCAATTTGCCCGTCAAATCCATCTGCCCGGCCATTTTCCACACAACTGTAACTATAGGGATGACAATCATTTAGCACGGAATAGACGCCTATTTTACGCGCTATTTCTTTTTTGAACCGTACAGACTCCCGGATAATTGCTGCAAAAACGCTCTGGGAGCCCTCTCCGGTGAGCCGGATTACGGCCAGCGCTCCCCGGCCCTGGGGGGTGGAGAGCGCGGCTATCGTGTGGGTGGAGGCGTCCATCCCCAAGCCTACTTCCTGCGATTACCGCCGGCCCTGTTCCTCATCGGCGCCTTGTGGCGTGTGTTTGATGTCTGGTGCGATGACGACGATGACGATTCTGCCGGCGTTGATGAGGCCTTGCCGCCAAGGGTCATTACCGTGCCGTCGGGCTTTGTTATTTTGGGCGGCAGCCACTTCTGCTGGGCGAGGCTGAGCGCACTTGACATTGTCCAGTAAAACACCACGCCGGCCGGGAAGCTGTTGAACATGACAAGCATAAGCGGCGGCATTATGTAGACTATAGCTTTCTGGTTCGGGTCCTGTATCACGGCCTTCTGCTGGAAGAACGTGAGCGTAGCCATTATGATGGGCATGAGCGCTACGTTGTTGCCGTAGAGGGGGAGTGTAAACGGCAGGTAGAAAAGCGCCTCGGGTTTGGAGAGGTCCCCCACCCACGGGAGCAAAAAAGACGTCGCGCCCACCATCTCAATCGCCTTTCGCAGCACTATGAAGAGCGCTATGAAAATCGGCATCTGCAGGAACATCGGCAGGCAGCCGGGGTTGAGCGGGTTCACGCCCTCGGCCTTGTAGAGGGCCATCATCTCCTCGTTCATCTTCTGCGGGTTGCTCTTGTACTTCTCGCGCAGCTTGACGAGCTTGGGCTGCAGATCCTTCACCTTGAGCATCGATTTCGCGCTGCTCTGCGTCATGGGGTAAGTGATTATCTTGAGCAGGAACGTGAGCAGGAATATCGCAACGCCGTAGTCGCGCACGAGGCTGTAGAAGAAGAGCAGCATCCACAAAACCAATTCGGCCAGAGGCGGGAACCACGCGTCGGCCCAGAATATGTGCCGCGCCCAGCTGAGTACGGGGAAGAGTGTTTTCTCAAACTTGAGCTTGTGCTGCGCCAGTTCCTTTATACCGTTAGGGCCGGCATATATCCAGTCGTTGAGCTCGTTGGATTTGGCCTCCGTCTGATAATATATGGAGTAGTCTATCATCTGCTCTTTGGTCCCCGGGATCTTGCCGGCGACGCGCCCCTCTATCCGAAGATCGGCATCGGACTCTTCCTGCGCAACAAGCGCGACAAAGAAGTTCTTGGAGCTCATGCCGACCCAGCGGTACGTACCGGACGGATCCTCGCTCCCCTTTTTCTTCATCTCCAGATGATAAGCCCGCTTACCGTCGGAGTAGTGCGCGCGGCGGCGGTCCATGATCTGGCCGAACGGCAGGTTTTCGTCACCAACCGGTTCCTCAATACCGCCCGCCCAGCCGGTTGTAACCTTGCGCCCGGCAATGTTTTGACCGCGGACGGAATAGCCTATTCTGTAAGTATCATCCGCAAACGTAAAAACCTTTTGAATAGCGCGGCCGTCTGACGATGTTGTTTCGAGGACGAGCTCGTAACCCGCCGTGTCTCCCTCAACGATTACGCGGTTAGGGCCGATTTTGGCGATAGGGCCGCTGTTATCTTCGCCATCGCCTTCACCTGCGCCGGAGTATGCCGAAGGGATTTCGCTTATGAGTTTGAAAAACTTTTCATCAAACAATTCGTCATTAATCTTAAGCTGCGCACCGCCCACGCTTCCTAATGGCAGCATATCTATCAACTCGCCCTTGCGGGAGCCGGATGCATAAGAGTATTCTTTCAACTGGAGTGATACGATGCGCGCGCCTTTCGTGCTGACCTTTGCTATGACCCTGTTGGTCTCCACCGTTATGGTATCTTCAGCAAGTCTGGCGATTGCCGGAGTACCGGTATCAATGCTGTCGGGATGAGCCGGCAGGCTGTCTCCGGCAGCCGCGGATATTGTCTGTTCCCGCTCCGGCGCGTCCTTTGCATCCGCGGTTTGTTTATCCGTTGATGACGACGTATCCTTCGCCGCCGCACGCTGCGGGGGGGTGTAGGCGGGCACCGGCTTCTTGAGGACCGTACCGTACCAAAAGTTGTTCCACATCGACGAGCTGAAGAAGATCACGACGACGACCATCAACGCAAATGCCAATAACGAATTCTTGTTCACTTGGTGATACCTTTCATATTATAAGATTACACAATCAGATGTTGTACCCGAACCGTTCAACGGCATCACGGTTGTCGTGCAGCCGCCGGGCGGCGCGGGTGTAATATCCAACAGTGTCTTCAATATTTTACAGGATCGTACCCGCCCTTAGAAAACGGATTGCACCTCAGCACTCTCCATACTATCTTCACCGCGGCGATATGCAGCGGCAATGTCTTTACGGCATCTCTGGCATAGCACGCGCAGGACGGTTCGAATTTGCAGACCGCCCCCTGCATGAGGAAGACCGTTTTGGCGCTCTGGATCAGGGCGTAGACGGTTCCGGAAAGTTTTTCTTTGCCGTTTCCTGCCATTTATTAAAATTTTCCCTCTGTTCGTTTACGTCATAGTGTTTACTGTCGTTTGGCCGTGGTTTGATGAGGATGTCGAAAAAAGGCGGGTTGTGTTTGATGTTGCAGCGGTAAATTTCCCTAAGCGCTCTCTTCACTCTGTTACGCTCTACGGCGTTCCCGATCCTTTTGGAAACGATAACGCCGAACCTGTCGTGCCCGAGGCCGTTCTGTCCGTAAATCAGGACAAAGCAAGGACACTCCCACCGCCGCCCCTCTTTGAACAGCCGGGATATCTCGCCCCTCTTCTTGATCTTCCGAGTCCTGCCGAACCGCAAAGCCGCAGTTCCGGGCTGACTTACAGCGAATCCGACACGGTCAGACGCTTGCGCCCCTTGGCCCGCCGGGCGCTGAGCACCTTGCGGCCGTTGGCGGTAGCCATCCTCGCCCTGAACCCGTGCTTGTTAGCCCTCTTACGGTTAGAAGGCTGAAAAGTACGCTTCATAAACCCACTCCTTATTCACATTTTCCAAAATAACCAATGAGAAGAGAATATATATTATTGTATTGATGAAAATCAACAAAAAAATAAAATTTGTTTAGACGTGGATTTTTGGGGTGGCTTTTATTTATATTTGTACAATCATGCAGACGCCCGAAAGGCCGCTTTCCCGGCTAAACAAGTCCTACACCTTCGAAAAGTTCGTGGTGGGCCCGAACAGCAAGTTCGCCCACGGCGCCGCCATGGCCGTGGCCGAATCCCCCGGCAAAACCCGGTTTAACCCCCTTTTAGTCTACGGAGGGGTCGGTTTGGGCAAAACCCACCTCATCCAGTCCATAGGCAATTACGTCATAGAGACCATCCCGGGCAGCATCGTAACCTATATGTCGTCCGACGAATTTCATGTAAATTACATAGAATCCCTCAAAACCAACAGCGTCCAGAGTTTCACGGCCCAAATCCGGGGAAGCGATGTCCTTTTAATCGACGACGTCCAGTCCTTTGCCGGCCAGGAGGGCACCCAGGAGGTGTTTTTCCACATTTTCAACACCCTCTACCAAAACGGCAAACAGATAGTCCTGGCGTCGGACCGCCCCCCCGTAGCCCTGAAAGGGCTTGAGGAAAGGCTTATTTCAAGGTTTCAGAGCGGTCTTTCGGTAGATATCCAGCCTCCCGACCTCGAAACTCGCGTCGCCATCCTCAACAGGAAGGCCGAAGACGAAAATCTCAGTCTGTCCGCTGAAATTTTGAATTATATCGCCGAAAACGTATCGTCCAACATCAGAGAAATCGAGGGTGCGGTAATAAAACTGCTCTCCCACGCCTCAGTGAACCACAGCGATATTACGCTGGATTTGGCCAAAAGCGTCCTTAAAGACAATATAAAGACGGAAAGGGTGAGGATATCCATAGACCATATAATAGAAAAAACCGCAGAATATTACAAGATACCGGTCAATAACATCCTCGAAAAAAACAAGCGCAAAGAGGTGGCTTTCTGCCGCCAGGTGGCCATGTACATCTCAAAACAGATGACAAACCACACCCTGAAATCAATAGGGATGTACTTCAACGGCAGAGATCACAGTACCGTACTCCATGCCGTTCAGTTAATCGAGGATCTGATGAAAAAGGACGGCGCTACGGCAAGAGACATAGAATATGTCATCTCTTCATTAAAATAGTAGCATTGGAGCGCGCAAAATATTATTTTAAAAGATATCCACATTTTTTGAACGGATTGATGTCAAAAATGTGTAAATTTAGTGTAGATAATTTTCAATTTTTAATTATCTACACCTTTATAAACAAAAATCAAGGGTAAACCTATACTTTATAAACATGGCTAACCCAATGATTTTTATATAAATAAGATATTTATAAACAATTATTAACAACCTTATTATTACTATTATTTTCTAATATCTTTAAATAATAAGTTGTTGATATACATCGCAAAATAACAAAAATATCACTATATAAGGACAGGACGGTGAAAATATGTCAGTTTTGATTCAAAAGAAGGATTTGTGCGAAGCTATGCAGAAGGCTATACCGGTCGTACCGACCAAGACCGCTCTGCTGATACTTTCCAATTTTAAACTTACCTACGCCGATTCGGTGCTGGAGATATCGGCCACGGATGCCGACCACTCACTGCGGGTGACCGCTCCGGCTTCCGGTGACGGGGAGTTGAACATTACCGTAAACGCCCGAAAAATTCTTGATCAGGTGAAGGAACTGCCGGAGGGGGCTATAAAGCTCTCAGTAGACGGGTTGGTGCTTATTATGGAGACTGAAAAAGGTTTCTATAAGATGGCAGGCGCCGATCCAGGCGATTTTCCGGGCATTCCTGAGATTGACGGCGGCGTTGACATGAATATTGGTATTTTTGCGCTGCGCGATATGATACAGAAGAGTTTATTCGCGGTATCTAAGGACGAATCACGCGCCAGTTTGTGCGGAATATTATGGGAATTGTCTTCGGATAAGGCCGGTATGATAGCCACGGATGGTCATAGGCTGGGTTACTCGTTTATAGGTATGAATTTGCCGTTAAAAGACAGTATAAGCAAGATTCTCTCCCAAAAAAGCGTACAAACGCTCCAAAAAATTACTGATTCAAAGAGTCAGGACGAGCAGATAAGGGTGTCGGTAGGCGAAAAATACGTATCTTTCTCCACGCCGGCGTTTACAATGGTTTCAAAATTAGTGGAAGGGCAGTACCCGGAATACAATAAGGTAATACCTAAGAACAATCCCAAAATTATTATTGCCGACAGAGTAGCGCTGCTCGATGCTGTAAGGCGTGTTTCTGTTTTGGCAAATCAGAAAAATCGTCTCATAAAATTGGTATTTACTGCCGGAAAGATGGAAGCAACCGCGACAAACAGGGAGATCGGCGGCGACGCACGGGAAACAGTTGATGTCCAATATAACGGCGAAGAGCACACAGTAGGCTTTAATGGTCAGCTCTTTACTGAAATTTTGGGCATTGTAGGCACCAAAAGTGTCCGTTTGGAGATGAACACACAAATCAGCGCGTGCCTCATCTTCCCCGAGTACAATGAGGAAAAAGATAAAATAAGCGATGATCTTTTCCTATTGATGCCTCTCAGAATAATGGACGAAGTTTAATAATATACAGGGGGATGGGCAATGCAGCGATTACCGTTATCCGTTCCCCTTTTTATTGCTGTTTTAACAGCGCTGTTAATATCCCAGCCGGTGTATTCAAACCCTTTTCACTGGCAATATAACAGAATAGGTACGCCGTTCGCCTTGTTTTACAATCCGTCTTTGCTTGGTAACAATCCCGGCCGCACGATAGGTGTAGATATGATGCCGGACAGCGCCGGTTACAAACTTAGCGGTGCGGTGACTGTTCCCGTTGGGGAGGTAAAAGAGCGTAAAATAAAAAAATTTGCATGGCTTAACAGTCCCTATCACTCATATATGTCGAGCAGAGGCGCAATTTCGGTGGGTGGAGCGTATAACGGGCAGGAAGATTATCAGATAAGCGCCGGATTTGCGGTACCGGTGTGGTTTATTCAATCCGGCGCATCATTTGAACTGGCGGGCATGGACGGCCGTACCGTTGGCGCTTTTAATCTGGCATTTATGTCTAATATAATGACTGACAATATGTTATACGTGGGAGTGAATGATTTGGCAGTAAGCGGGAGAGATGTCGCCAACGATTTTAATGCGGCAATCGGAGTTGCCGGGGTTTTGGCGTCCAGCGGGACACTGTCCTACATGCCGTACGACCTGCTCTTTACCTGCTGGTTTGGAGAAAACGGCGTAAACCTGATGGAGGGGACAGTGCGCGTCAGTCTTGACATGGCCCCGTTTCACACAACTGCCGGCACTTTCGGCCAGTTGCCGTCGGTTGCCGCCGGATACACTCTGGCTAAGGACAAGACAGGGGAGCTTTTCCACAAAATTTTCGTGAATTTTGGGATTACGTTCATCAACAGGTCCTCCTCGGCTGCGGTTTTGGGCAGTTACGGCCTGCGGGGCGGCGGGGGGGACGAGAAGGGGGCGGCGTTCTTCTACAGTTCGTTTGACAGGGAGCCTCCGGCCACGGCGCAGGACAAAAACCTGTTTGCGTCGCTTTCACACAGCGATGCCGGGGACGGCAAGGTACTGTTCTCCCTGAAGGCCGCCGGGGCGCCGGTCAGTTCCTGGGTACTGCGGATCGAAAACCAACGCGGTGTCAGCGTCAACACCTTTTCGGGGGGTAACGTGGTCCCCTCATCCGTCCTCTGGGACGGCCTGAGGGCGGACGGGGCGGCGGTCGGGGAGGAGATGATCAGCGTAAAACTGGTGCTTAAGGGGGCGGCCAGGGTTGTAGAGAGCAATATTGTGGAAATCCCCCTCAAATAGTCTAAAATAGCGTCAATAAAACTATTTGATTGCCCGTAATTAAAATAATTAACAAAATCCTTGGACTTTTTATAAACCATAACCTATATTCTATAGCCTATGAGCAAATCGAACATACCGATAGTCGAAGAGGGCAGCCTCGCGCTATATCTCAAGGAGATAGGCAAGCTTCAGCCGCTTACGTCGGAGCGGGAGGCGGAACTCGCGACTAAGATAAAAAACGATGACCGGGAGGCGCTAGACACCCTCGTAAAGGCGAATTTGCGCTTTGTGGTGAGTGTTGCCCGCAACTACCAGAACCAGGGCCTCTCGCTCAGCGACCTGATAAATGAGGGCAATATGGGTCTTGTGAAGGCCGCCAGGCGATTCGACGAGAAGAAAAATTTCCGGTTCATCTCCTACGCCGTGTGGTGGGTTCGCCAGGCGATATTGCAGGCGCTGGCCGAGCAGTCGCGCATCATGCGCCTGCCGCTCAACCGCGCCGGGGCCATCCACAAGATCAGCAAGACCCAGGTCGAGCTCGAGCAGCGGTTCAACCGCCCGCCCGATACCGCCGAGATCGCCCGCGAGCTCTCCATGTCCGAGTCGGCGGTGCTGGAGACCATATCGATCTCCAACAACCACGTCTCGCTCGACGCGCCCATAAAAGACAACAACGGCTCCACGCTGATAGACCTTATCATCAGCACCCCTGACGGCGGCGGCCCGGACGAGAACATCCGCGCCATGTCGCTGCACGAGGAGATCCGGCAAATGCTGGACTTCCTGACGGAGCGTGAGCGGGAGATCATCAAGCTCTACTTCGGCATCGACCACGAAAACGCCTACACGCTCGACGAGATCGGCCGTAAATTCAAAATCACCCGCGAGCGGGTGCGCCAAATAAAATCCAAAGCCCTGAACCGGCTCAAAAGCGCGCAGGGGGTCAAGCCCACGCCGCGCCGGGTCAGAGGAGCAAGGGTAAATAATACGTGAAAAAAGCAAAAATTTTAGCATTAGTCTGCTTAATGACGGTGTTAATGGCGGCCTGCGCCCCCAAGCCCGTCCTCTTTGACGTGTCCAACGTCCCCGCCAACGACCGTTGCGACTACATGAAGGACGTCTGCAAGGAGGCTGAGAAGTTCCAGGCTAAGTTTGAGTCTATGACCCGCGAGGAGAAGGAAGACGCCAAGGCCGTAATGAGCGCCTACTCCCAGCAGTGCAAAGACGCGCAGGATATGTGCCGCCAGACCATTGAGTAACGGTTTTTGTTGATAAAAATGCCGGCATAATACTATGATTATATTATGAAATCTGTACGTACCATAAAAGCGTTCCTCGCCGCCGCAGTTTGTACCGGATTAATAACGTCCTGTACCCCGGTTTCCGTGCGCACCCCCACCCCTGCCGAGTCACCTTCCGCCGCCCCGCAGCAAAAAACCGGGCCGGCAGAGACGGCACCGAAGGATACCCCGCTCTCTCAGGTGGCCATATCCGTTCCGGGGCGCCCCGAGTATCCCGATGTGGAAACGGGTTTTGCCTCCGAAGTAACGCGGCCGGAGTTCGATCAGTTAGACTTCCCGCCGCCCTATAAACCGCCCATCCCCGAAGTAGAGCCGCCCCGCCCCGACGAGCCGGTAACCGGCGGGAAGGCGCGGATATACCTGCAGCGCGGATTTTTGGACGACGTGATCGCCGACCTGCTGCGCGTGAACCCGTTTAGCGGCGAGAACGGCAGCCGGCGCATCTTTAATGTTACCGACTCAACGCACAGGCGCATGGAGTTTACCCTGACCGGCGAGACAAGGCGCGCCAACGGCCGCAAGGCAACCGCGCTCGATTTCATAGAGATATGGTCGCGTTTCATAGCGAGCCGCCCGGCGCAGGGGCTGGCCCTCTTCCGCAACGTGCAGGGGGTAGACGGCTTCATAACCGGGAAGAACCCGCTCGTAAACGGCTTCAGCGCCGCCGATGAAAATACGATCCGCCTCCGCTTCGCCAAGGCCGACCCGCTCGCGTTCCACCGAATGAACACGCCAACCCTCGTAAGCGGCCCGTTTTTGCTTGGCTCCTACTACTCCGGCGGCTCAAAAACGGGAGAGACAAAGCTGTTCCCCAACGCAAACAGCCTCTCCGGCGCGGCGCTCCTCGCGGAGTGCATTGTACAAACCGGCGGCGACAACGACGCGATGACATCGTTCATAGATGGAAAATACTCGGCGATGACGCTCTATAAATCCACCGACCTCGAAGTTGCGAGAACGGAACTTCACGGCAAGGCGGAACTGCACAAACTGCCGTCCGACAGGTACTTTATCGCGTGTAAATCAGACGACGGCCGGGTTTGCGAATACATACGCGGCAAGGTAAACGGCGCCGGCATGCTGCGGAACCTCATAGGCGCGGAGGGCGAGGCGATCAACGGCGTGGCGGAAAACGCAGATACCCCGGAGATGCCCGGAAGCGGCGTTGCCGCACCCAGCCTGCCCAAACCGTTCAGAATCATCTACCGCGACGACGACCCCATATCCAAAGCCGTAGCTGAAAAAGCCCTGGCCGATTTAACCGGCGACGGAATGAACGCGGAAGCCATAGGCAGCAACGCCGAAAACTACGAAAAAGCGCTTGTCAGAGGGCAATACGGCGCCGCGGTGGGCTGGGTGCCGCAGACCGTCCTCGAAAGCCAGACGGAACAGCTGCACCTCGCCACAATGTGGTTCTCCGACGACATGGACTCTAAAGCGCGCCGCAGCGATTTCAGAGAGATACCGCTCTTCTCCGTAAACAACTACCTGCTCCTTCATCAGGATATGAAACTCTATCAGAACAGGCTAAGCGGGATGTGGGTCAATACCGCCGGGCATTAATACCAGTAGGGGCGGCCGTCCCCGGTCGCCCGTGCCGGAATTGCGATATTGCGCTTGATTTGACGTATACCACAATCCCGGCATCGCAGGGTGCTGCACGCAACGCCCCTACGTTGGAAGAAAACGAAGAGGCAAAGCCGCCTCAAGAAACAGAAAAGTATTTTACTGTAAACTGAAACAACTTTTTTCTAAACTCAAAAGAGGAGGCAGTACAATGGACGTAACAAATGATGTAACGCGCAAAAAAATTATGCAACAGATGGCCCGTATCTATACCGCAATAATAATCGGCCTTCTGACCATCGCCGTACTTGTAGGCAGTATTTATACTATCAAGGCGGGAGAACGGGGAATTGTATTCACATGGGGTAAAATCACGGGCGTAACAAATGAGGGGATTCACTTCAAAATCCCTATTATGCAAACGGTAACAAAGGTAGATATACGGACACGGCAGGGAGAAATCCCCGCAGAAGCCGCGTCCAAGAACTTACAAACCGTTACATCAACAATATCAATCAACTTTAGCCTCGATCCGGCCAACCTCAAAATATTATGGGAAACCGTCGGCGAAGCATACTATCAAAAAATAGTTATACCCCGCGTCCAAGAAACCGTCAAAGCCGTTTCCGCACAGTACACCGCAGAGGAACTATTGACGCAACGAGCGGCGGTAAAAAACGACATCGAAGAAAGCCTCATAGGGCAACTTCAAAAATACAACATAATCGTACATAAAGGCGGCATACAAATCTTAAACTTTAGTTTCAGCAAAGCGTTTGACAGCGCAATAGAAGAAAAGCAGGTAGCCGAACAAAAAGCCTTAACCGCCACAAATAAACTCGAACAGATCAAAATCGAGGCAGAACAGCGGCTGACACAGGCACGGGCCGAAGCTGAGGCCATCAAAATACAGGCAGACGCAATCCGGGCGCAGGGCGGCAAAGAATATATCAACTTAAAGGCTATCGAAAAATGGAACGGGCAGCTCCCCGTATACAACGGCGGGAACGGCCCAATACCATTTTTGGAGATAAAATAACTTAAATAAACAATAACGCCGCAAATGGTAATTTATTGGTGTATTGATGATTGTAATGTTTCGCGAAATTACACGCACGATTTTGTAGGGGCGATCGTCCCCGATCGCCCGTGCCGGAATTGCGATATTGCGTTTGATTCAACGCATACTGCAATCCCGGCATCGCGGGCGGGCACA
>WQRV01000080.1 GCA_009786575.1 Chitinispirillia bacterium
TTTCTGTTGATGTTCTCGAACATTATCCCGGTCAGGCCGCCCAGCTGCTCCGTCTCCTGCAGTTTCGCCACAGTACCGTCGGATGTCAGGATGGTGGCAGGGTCATCCGGCGCGAGTCCCATTGTATAAAGTTCCGGGCCGGCGAATAGTTTCAGGTATGACTGGTAGTTGAAGACGGTGGCTTCGAGGGCGAGCGCGGCCAGCGCGGCGATGCCGATGGCCGGGAGGAGCAGTCTTTTGCGCGGCGGGGCGTTTTTGGTTTTCTTCTTGCCCGTGCCTGCCCCGCGGGGCTTTATCAGGCCGTAGAGCGCGAAGGCTCCGTAAACGGCGAAAAGGAGCATGAGCGTAACGGCGGCGCCGTTGAACCACTTTATTAACAACCCTATTTCCTGACTTGACATAGCCACCTATCTTTGGATATTAATGTTAATATTTTACCACTTACCCAGCGCTGGGAGTAGTCAGTTGCTGAGTTTCAGGACTTCATCGACCGTAAGTTCAGTTACAATCGCGATTTCCTCGACGGGTCTACCCAATTCCTTAAGTTTTTTCGCGATTTTTATCGCTTTTTCCATCGCTTTTTCTTCCCCCCGTACTTCGAGGGCGATGTCCATGCTCCACTCGGAAGTACGCATATTAACCACCTTTCAGTTACCCGGTGCCACGGGATAGTTAGCTATCGAGTTTCAGGACTTCATCGACCGTCAGACCGGTAACCTCAACGATAGAATTTACATCGTCCCCCCGATCTTTCATCTTTTTCGCGATTTCCATCGCTTTTTCCATCGCTTTTTCTTCCCCCCGTACTTCGAGGGCGATGTCCATGTTCCACTCGGAAATAAGCATATTAACAACCTCCTGTTTATGTTTGGCCAAAAACTCTTTCAGCACGTTTTGGTTGATGCAGTCAATAACCGCTTTGGCGATGGCCTCTTCCAGGCCCATCGCCTTGCGGTATTCACGTATCATATTAATGAATATACTATATTCATGCACGGCCGCGCAACTCTTAACGATATTTTCATTGTGGCCGTGGTTGATATTATACATCGTTACGGTGAGTTCGAGGTCAATAATCCCGTCGCTCTGGTCATCCTGCGGTTTAGCCGGGATGAACATTTCGGAGAGCCGGAGTACCTGCTTTCCATCGGGCATTTCGTCCGGGCCATTGTAAAGGACGATGAATTTGGGGCGCTGCAGCGGAAACCCCTTCTCGCTGTACTCTTTTTTTATGTCGTTCAGCCTTTTATAGGTCTCGGCAATGTACTGTAACATCCTGTATGGCATGGCGTTACAGATTGTGGACTGATGCTCGATTAATACGATAAGCCTGTCATCTAAAAGGAATGAGACGTCGTTGACCCTGCCTTTGGTAAGAGCGTATTCTATAGTTTTGAACTCAACCTTTGTGCCGGGGCCGTAGTGTGTCCCGGCAAATGTATTCGCTGCGGAAATCGCGGCATCGGGATTGTCTTCGATCAGCATCGCGAAGACCCTGCTTTTGAATTGCCGGTCGGGGTTTATGCCTGATTTAATATTTTCGTCCATTTTAAGGCGTCTCTGTCCGTCAAAAAAATTCCTGATAAAGCGCGTTGACCGCCTTTTTCTCGTCTGAGGCGTCTATGCCGAAAATCATGCTGATTTCGCTTGACCCCTGGTTTGCCATTTTTATGTTTACCCCCGCTTTCGACAGCGCCCCGGCCGCCTGGGCGAGCACGCCTACCTTGCGGACCAGCCCCTCCCCCACTACCGAGACGAGCGCGATGCCGAACTCGGTGCTCACCTCGTCGGGGGCCAGCTTGTCGTCGAAGGCGCGGATGATGTTGTTGACCGTTTCGGGCTTCAGCTGGCCCTGGTCGAGGATGACGGAGACGTTGTCTACGCCGGACGGGCAGTGCTCGTAGGAGAGGTTCATCTCCTCGAATATGGAGAGCAGGCGGCGCCCGAACCCTTTTTCGCGGTTCATGAGGAACTTTTGGAGCGTGAAGCTGCAGTACCCGCCGCCGGAGGCCACGCCTACGACGTCGCGCTCGTCAGGGAGGCGCTCGGAAACAATGAGGGTGCCGCTGTTGGCGATGTTGTTGGTATTGCGCAGGCGGATAGGGATTTTTTTCCGCATTACCGGCCTGACCGCCTCCTCGTGGAGTACGTTGAACCCGATATATGAGAGCTCGCGCATTTCCTTATATGTAAGGGCGGATATCTGCGCGGGCGAGTCTACCATGTGGGGGTGGGCGCAGAAGATGCCGTCTACGTCGGTCCAGTTCTCGTACTCCGCGGCGTCTACCGCTTCGGCGAGGATGGCGCCGGTGAGGTCGGACCCGCCGCGGCTGAAGGTTGCGACGTCGCCGTCGGCGGTGTAGCCGAAGAATCCGGGGAAGACGGCGATTTCGCCGGCGCAAATGCCTTTAAGTTCCGACAGGTTCGCCGCGGCCTCGGGCAGCGGCTGGGCGTCGCCGAAAGTGGGGGTGACGAACAGGCCGGCGTCTTTGGGGTTGACGTACCTGGCCCTAAAGCCGGCGGAGTTCAGGTATTCGGCGAAGATCCGGGAGTTGAGGTCCTCCCCCGCGGCTACTACGAGGTCCCTGAACTTGCCGGGGTGGTTCGCGGGCGAGCAGAGGCGGCTGTCGAGGTCGCCCAGGGCGGCGTCGATAGCCGCCTTAGCCATGCCGAGGGGCTCGTAGATTGCGGCGAACCGGGCCTTTACCGCGGCGAGCGGCTCCGCGTAGTCCTGCCTGTTGAGGGCCTTGTCTACGGCGGCGAGGAGGAGGTCGGTAACCTTGGCGTCGGAGGCCGCCGCCTTGCCCGGGGCCGAGAGGACGACACAGCGGCGGTTCGCGTCCATCCTCAGGATCCTTACGATCTGCTCTATTCTCTCCTTTGAAGCGACGGAGCTGCCGCCAAACTTGCAAACGATTAAACCCATGTTAATACTCCAGTTACATCAATTCACCTAAAGTTATTTGCAATATACCCTTTACACGCGCACAAAAAAATGCTGCGAATATCATTTTTTTATTGAAAAAAGCGTGCCAATATAGTAAAATTATATTCAGCATGTATATTTTTCAAGTGCTAGTTCAAATATACATTATGGGATATTTGGAACGGGGGGAAAAAATAATATGGCTGCAACTGCCACAATAGCGAGCACTACCGCCGGTAAGGAAAAGGACGCCGCATCCGCCGCCTATCGCATGGTCGCGGATGACGGTGCTTTGGCGCTTTATCTGAAAGAGATCAGCAGGTACAAGGCGCTGCCCATCGAGGAGGAGGCGAAGCTGGCGATCAAAATCCGCTGCGGCGACCGCCAGGCCCTCGACAAACTCGTCAAGTCCAACCTGCGCTTCGTCGTGAGCGTCAGCCGCAACTACCAGAATCAGGGGCTGCCGCTGATCGACCTCATAAACGAGGGCAATTTGGGCCTCATCCGCGCCGCCAAGCGGTTCGACGAGAAGAAAAACTTCAAGTTCATATCCTACGCGGTTTGGTGGATACGCCAGGCGATTTTGCAGGCACTGGCCGAGCAGTCGCGCATCGTGAAGCTGCCGCTCAACCGCGTCGGCGCCATCCACAAGATCGGGATGGTCCAGAGCAAGCTGGAGCAACGGTTCAGCCGCAACCCCAACGTCGAGGAGATCGCCGAGGAGCTCAAGATTGACTCTCAGGACGTGCAGGAAGCAATAAAGATCGGCAACAGCCACTTCTCGCTCGACGCGCCGCTGCAGAACGGCGACGACTCGAAACTGCTCGACCTCCTGCAGGACGACCGCGCCGAGAGCCCCGACGAGGGCGTTATGAGCATATCGCTGCATTCTGAGGTTGACCAGGTCCTCGAAGCCCTCTCCGACAGGGAACGTGAGGTCGTGAAGCTCTACTTCGGTATCGGCGAAGAAACCGCGTACACGCTGGAGGAGATCGGGATACGGTTCAACCTCACACGGGAGCGCGTAAGGCAGATAAAGGAAAAAGCGCTAAAGCGCCTCAAGCACAGCTCGCGGACGCGGCGGCTGAACCTGTTCAGGAAATTTGATGACATATAGGGTTATCCTGATCATCGCCGCGGTTGCCTCTGCCTGCGCCGCGGATATCCTGCTGTTCCCCGGTCCCACAAAATCCGTCAGCGCGGAAACTATGCCGTACTGGCAGATGCTGCACACCGGAGTTGAGAGGGACACATTTTACATGCGGGGGCGGTTCGGGGTCGATTTCCCCATTGCCAGGTATCAGTGGGATGAGGACAGCAAGGCCCCCCGGCGGATACTATTCGGCATAAACGCGGCCGCGCACATCAATATGCGCCCGGCCGCCGGCATGCGGTTCCCGGTCGATAATCTATACGCCGTCCTGGCGCTTAACTTCTCCGGCGGCATTACTGAGTCCCTAACGTGGCGCCTCTACCCTGTCTACCACGTTTCCGCACACCTTGCGGACGGCTACCCCTCCGACATCCTGAAATCCGGTGTGCGCCCGGTATCGAGCGAGATGGTTAGGGGTGAGATGTACTGGAAGCCGCTTGGCGATATGCTGGAACTGGGCGCGGGGGCCGGGTGGTACTACCACGTTTGCGCCCAGAAGGAACTGCTCTACCGCGCCGATTTGTCAATACTCCTCACACCGGCAATCCCTCTGCTAAACGTAAGAAACCTTCAGCCGTTCGTGCTGATTCGCGCCGAGAATGTTTATCAGGGCAAAAACTATCAAGGTTTCGACACCTCTGCCGGGCTCCTCGCCACCGCCGGCAAGCGCGGGTTCGGCCTCTCTCTGCGCTGCTTCAACCGTCTCCACAGCAGTTATTACTTTGAAGAGCGCGAGAAAGGCTGGGGTGCGGAGTATATGTTTATTTACTGACCCGCACCGGCTCAAATTTTTTTTCAAAAAAAAATGTTGATTTTCCCGGCACAATCTATATTGTATAATAGGAGTAGTATATTTGCGGCATTCAACGCCGTGCTTATCGACTTGCGTATCCGAAAGCGGATGCATTTTGACCGGGGGGAGGGCTTGTGGAAACAATATTTGTCGTAGACGACAGCGATGTTAACCTTACCATGGCCAAGCAGGCTTTGGGCGACAGCTACCGGGTGTTCACGCTCCCGTCGGCCGCCAAAATGTTCGCGCTGCTCGAAAAGGTCATGCCGGACCTGATCCTTTTGGACATCCGGATGCCGGAGATGGACGGTTTCGCGGCGCTTGAGAAGCTGTCGATGGACAAGCGGGCGGCCGAGATACCGGTCATGTTCCTGACGGCCTCAAGCGACGCCGAGTCGGAGATCAGGGGGTTCGAGATGGGGGCGGTGGACTTCATCACCAAGCCGTTCTCCGAGCCGGTGCTGCGGCGGCGCGTGGAGACGCACCTGCGGGTTGACGAACTGATCAAGCGGCGCACCCAGCGCCTCGAACGGCTGAAGAACGGGATCATCTCCGTTCTCGCCGACATCGTAGAGTGCCGCGACGAGAACACCGGCGGCCACATCGAGCGCACCTCGCGCTGTATCCGCATACTCATAGAGGCCATGATAGCCAACGGCGTATACGCCGACGAGATGGCCGGCTGGAACTTGGACGCGATCGTCGCCTCGGCGCGCCTGCACGACGTGGGGAAGATCGCCATCTCCGACATGATACTGAACAAGCCCGGGCGGCTGACCCCCGAAGAGTTCGTCACCATCAAGACCCATGTGCGCGAGGGCGAGCAGATCATAGACAAGATCATGGCCAAAACCGGCGAGGAAGAGTTTTTGCAGAACGCCAGAACGTTCTGCAGCTACCACCACGAGCATTGGGACGGTTCCGGCTACCCATACGGGTTAAAGGAGCTTGATATCCCGCTATTCGGCCGCATCATGGCTATTGTAGACGTATACGACGCGCTCGTCTCCGAACGCCCTTACAAAAAACCGTTCACGAGCGATGTAGCCGTGAATATAATTATGCAGGAGTCAGGCAAGCACTTCGACCCAAAGATCGCGGAGGTATTCTTTCTGGAACGGGACAACTTCAAATCCACGTCGGACAGCAGCGCCAAAGAAGGGGGCTGACATTGCCGTTACTAAGCCGCTTGAAAAACGCAACATTGACGCTGCAGACGTTATTTGTAATAACGGCGTTCGCGCTCATGGTCGTCTCGAGTTACCTCTTCGTCAACGCCATAGAGCGCAAGAACCTCAGGCACGCAGCCGAATCCACGCTCTCTTTCATGCAGATGAAGATAGAGGCCGACCTGCGGGAGTCGGAGACGCTGATGTCTTCCATTTCGTACTCCGTACTTGAGAAGATCAACACGAGCGGCTCCCCCCAGGAGATACAAGACTACATCAATTTTATCTGGAAGTCCGTTATCGCGAGCAACGGCCACAACCTTAACTTCAGCGGTTTATGCGGGCTGTTCCACGTTTTTGAAAACACTTTCATGTGCGACGACGAATGGGTTGCGCCAAGCGCCTACGACGCCAGAGAGCGCCCCTGGTATCAGGCGGCCGTGGCGGGGAAAGGCGATATCGTCCTGACCGACCCGTTTATAAGCGCGCGCGATTCCTCCTACATCGTAATGCACACGCGCCAGATAATGGGAGACGACGGCAAAGCGCTAGCAACCATCAATCTTGACATCCAGCTCTCGGCCATGGCCAAGTACATCGTAAACATCGGCCTCACTAAAAACAGCTATGGCATCATGCTCGACCGCAACTACCACATTATCGCCCACCCCGACCCCAATATGATCATGCAAAGAATGAGCAAGACGCGGGGTTCTATGGCCCAGCTCGAACCCGACCTCATGCGCGACAGAAAGCTCTCTGAGCGCAACGTGACAAACCGGCACGGCGAAAAGGTCATCGTATTCGTGCAAACCATGAGCAACGGCTGGAGCGTAGGCATTATGATCCCCAAGAGTATCTACTACCGGGACACGAGAAACATGGCGTTTTTCCTGATACTCCTGGGCGCGCTTCTGGCCGCGATCCTCAACCTCATCCTGCTGCGCATCGCGCAGGCGAAGCGTAAGTCGGACCAGTTTACGGAGGTGATGTTCAGTTCCATGCCGCTGGCCTGCCACATGTGGAACAGCAAAGGGGAGGTAGTCTTCTGCAACGACGAAGCCGTGCGGATGTACGGCATGGCCGACAAGAAAGACCTCATAGATAACTTCATCCTCACCATGCCCGATTTCCAGCCGGACGGCAAGCCTTCGCGGGATACGGCCTTTAAGTATCTGGAGAGCGCGATTGCGGAGGGCATCCAGCGCTTCGAGTGGATACACAAAAACCGCTCCGGCACGATGATACCCACCGAGGTTACGCTGGTTCCCACCGTGTACAACGACGAACCCGTGGGGCTCGCCTACGTTCAGGACATACGCGAACAGAAAGCCGCCCTCACGAAAATGCGCGAGGCCGACGAACGCACCCAGCTTATGCTCGACGCAACGCCGCTGTGCGCGAACTTCTGGGACAAGAAGCTCAACAATGTGGACTGTAACCAGGAGGCGGTAAGGCTGTTTGGCCTGTCGAGCAAAAAAGAGTATTTGGATAAATTTTACGACCTCTCGCCCGAGTACCAGCCCGACGGCAGGCCCTCGAAAGAGAAAGCCATCGAGTGTGTAGAACAGGCTTTCTCGGAGGGGTACCTCCGCTGCGACTGGCTCCACCGCAAATTCAACGGCGAACTCATCCCCTGCCAGGTTACCCTTGTGCGCATGCACTACAAGAACGACTATGTAGTGGCCGGCTACACGCACGACCTGCGCGAGCTCAACGCGGCCATAGAGAAGATGCGCGAGGCCGACGAGCGCTCTCTCATGATGCTCGACGCCGCGCCGCTCACCATCACGCTCTGGGATCAAAACGGCGGGCTCATAGACTTCAATATGGAAGCGGTGCGCATTATAGGCGTGAGCAGCAAGCAGGAGTACCGCGACAATTTCTGGAACACGACGCCCGAGTACCAGCCCGACGGCGAGAAATCTGTTGATAAGTTCCAGCGGTTCTTCCAAAGAGCGTTTGGGGAGGGCACGGCCAAGGAGATATGGCATCAAAACACGATTAACGGGGAGCTGGTGCCGTTTGACGTGGTAGGCACCCGCGTGAAGTACAAAAGCCAGGACATTATAATAATAAGCGCCCGCGACCTGCGCGAGATCAACGCCGCCAACGCCAAAATGCGCGAGACCGACGAACGCGCGAAAATCATGCTCGACGCCACGCCCGTAAGCTGCACGCTGTACGACGAAAACTTCAAGGTAATAGACTGCAATCAGGAGGCCTTCAAACTGCTCGGGATATCGAACAGGAAGGAGTACCTCAACAACGCATACAAATACTCGCCGGAGTGCCAGCCCGACGGGAGCCCGTCCGACGAGAAAGCCCTTGAATACTTCAAAAAAGGTATCAACGACGGCTACTGCCGCTTCGAATGGACGCACATAAGCTCCAGCGGCGAGCCGGTGCCTGTGGAGGTAACGCTTGTACGCGTCAAGCTCGGCGGCACGTATGCGGTAGCCGCCTACTCGCGGGACCTGCGCGAACTCAAGGCGATGATCAAGGAGATGAACAGGGCCGAGGTAGCCGAGGAGAGCAACAAGGCAAAGAGCCGCTTCCTCGCCACGATGAGCCACGAAATACGCACGCCCATGAACGTCATACTTGGCGTAACGGAAATACAGCTGCAGGACGAAACGATCTCGCCGGCCATACGCGAGGCGTTCGTGCAGATCTACAACTCCGGCGACATCCTGCTCGGCATTATCAACGATATCCTCGACCTCTCCAAAATAGAGGCCGAGAAGATGGAGTTCACGCCGGTAAAGTACGATCTCGCGAGCCTCATCAACGACACCGCGCACCTCAACATGATGCGCAACAGCAAGCCGATAACCTTCGAGCTCAACGTAGACGAAAACGTGCCGGCCAACCTCTTCGGCGACGAGCTGCGCATAAAGCAGATCCTCAACAACCTGCTCTCAAACGCATTTAAATTTACGGATACCGGCACCATAAAACTCAACGTCTCGGTAGAAGAGAGGCCCGACGACAACTCAGGGAACGATTCCACGCTGGTCCTTACCGTCTCCGACACCGGCCAGGGCATGACCCCTGAGCAGGTCAACCGGCTCTTCACCGAGTACACGCGCTTCAACCTCGAGGTCAACCGCAACGTAGAGGGCACCGGCCTTGGCATGAACATAACGCGCCGCCTTATCAGCATGATGAACGGCAAGATCACGGTAGACAGCGAGGTCGGCAAAGGCACCACCGTATCCGTGCGCCTGCCGCAAAAGTGCGTAGGCAGCGAGCGCATAGGCAAGGACCTCGCCGAGAACCTGCGCAGGTTCCGCGTGCAAAGCACCACCGGCTCGCGCGCGCAAATCACGCGCGAATACATGCCCTACGGCAAAGTTCTGGTAGTAGACGACGTAGAGTCGAACCTGTACGTGGCCAAGGGCCTGATGATCCCCTATGGCCTCACCGTCGATATCGCTACCAACGGCTTCGAGGCGGTAGACAAAATAAAATCCGGCGAAACGTACGATATCATCTTCATGGACCACATGATGCCCAAGATGGACGGCATAGAGGCGGCCAGGGAGATCCGCATGCTCGGCTACAAACTCCCGATAGTCGCCCTTACCGCAAACGCGGTGGTAGGCCAGGCCGACATCTTCTTGAAAAACGGTTTCGATGACTTCATCTCAAAACCTATCGACATCCGCCAGATGAACTCCGTGCTAAACAGGTACGTCCGCGACAAGCAGGCGCCCGAAACCATAGAAAAAGCGCGCAAGGAGAACGACGCCGTCTCCGCCGCAAAAGTACAGAAGACGCCGGCGGATATAGTAGCCCTCACGCCCGAACTGCTCGCGATCTTCGTGCGCGACGCCAAACGGGTGCTGCCGTCGTTGCAAACAGCCGCCCAAAACATCGCCAAAATGCCGGAAGACGAATTGCGCCTCTTCACGACAAACGTCCACGGAATGAAGTCCGCGCTGGCAAACATCGGGGAAAAGGACCTGTCGCAAATGGCGCTCACGCTCGAAAAGGCGGGGAAAGCCCAAGATAAGCGCACCATTAAAAACCATTTGGAAAAATTCATTACTGCCCTGCTTGAGGTAACCGAAAAATCGGAGGCCGGAAGCAAAGCCGGAAAGCACGTATCTGACACGGACGAAGACCCGGAATACCTCAAGGGGCAGATGCGGGTTATTGCCGCCGCCTGCAACGAGTACGATGAAAAAAAGGCGATGGCCGCGCTAAACGGTTTGAAAAAAATGAATTGGACGGAGGAGACCGCGGAAGAGCTGGAGAAGATTTCGGCGCTGCTGCTGCATAGCGAATTTGATGATGTGGCGAAAATTGCGAACAGGTTATCGTAATATACGGTGGTTATTTACCGATCCCCGGCAAAAAACGCGGCCGTCCGCGCCGCCTCCAGAAACTTCAGAAACCCCGGGTCCTGATAGTCCGTGTAAGTCCACGAAAAGAACCGGTAGCGCCCCTTGCGGTAGTGCAGCGTGACCTCCCCGAATATCCCGTCTCCCAGGTATAACCTGTGAAAAAAATCCTTGGTGGACGCCAAAACGAACTTATCCGCCGACAGATACCCTGGGTCGATGTTGACCGCCCGCCGCGCCCCGTCCGCGAACCGCATCTCCATCTCATTGGTATGTATTTTCACCCCCGGAAGCCGCGCCCGGTCGCAGAATCCCTTGAAAATAACGTAATATTTAAGGAGCCGCGCCCCCATCTCCCCCTCATAGTAGTCCGACCACGAGAACTCAATTGGCCCATACGACGCCTCCACCTCCCCGTACTCCGCCGTAAGCGCGTCAATAGCCGCCCCTAACTCAAACCCGGGCCGGTACATAACCGCCGCGAACAGCTTAACATCCTGTGGTTTCTTAATTTCGCCCATAATGATTAATATACTTAAAAATTTGCACATACGCCATACCAAAAATTATATTAATCAATCCGGTAAATTTTGTAACTATCTTAATATTTGACAAGGAGGCTACTGCGATTTATGAATATCGTGGTATGTATCAAGCAAGTCCCCGGTACAACTCAGGTGAAAATCAACCCTGAGACCGGGACATTGATCCGCGACGGGGTGGAGGCTGTGGTCAACCCGTTCGACGAGTATGCCATTGAGGAGGCTATTCGTATCCGGGAGAAGGTTGGCGGCACTGTGACGGTGGTCACGATGGGGCCCCCGCAGGCCGACGCGGCGCTGCGGTCGGCGATATCGGTCGGCGCCGACGAGGGCGTGCTCGTTTCGGACCGCGCGTTTGCCGGTTCCGACACGTGGGCGACGTCGTACACGCTCACGGGCGCGATAAGGGCGCTTATTAAGGAGAAGGGCAAGATCGACCTGATCATCTGCGGCAAGCAGGCGATAGACGGCGACACGGCCCAGGTCGGCCCGGGCGTCGCCGAGATGCTCGACATCCCCTTTGTGGCGTGGGTCCGCAAGGTCGAGGAGGTTACCGATTCGTCCATCAAGGTCGAGAGGCTGATGGAGTACGGGTACGACGTGGTTGAGATGCCGCTTCCGGGGCTCATCACGGTCGTAAAGGAGATCAACGAGCCGCGCCTCGCGTCGCTCAAGGGCAAGATGAAGGCCAAGAGCGCCGTCATAAAGGCGCTCAACACCTCCAACATGGAACTGGACCCCGAGCGCATCGGCCTCAAGGGCTCCCCCACCCAGGTCTTCCGCTCGTTCGTGCCGGAGCGCAAGAGCGGCGGCGAGAAGATCACCGGAGAAGTCGCGGAACTGGCCCAGAAGGGCTTTACCGTAATCCAAAACCTCGGCGTTGTGAAATAAGGAGATCAATATAAATGGGAATCAAAGTACACTCGGATAAATGTATCGGCTGCAGCCTCTGCGTAAAATCCTGCGCGCTTGGGGCTATATCCATGGCAGAAAAGAAGGCCGTCATCGACATGGCGAAGTGCAACCTCTGCGCGGCCTGCGTGGAGTCTTGCAAAAAGTTCCAGGCGATCACGATCACCAAAGAATCGAGCGCGAAGATCAACGTCAGCGATTACGCGAACGTGGCCGTTTTCGTGGAGCAGCACGAGGGCCAGGTCGCCGGCGTGTCGTTCGAGATGCTCGGCGAGGGGCGCAAACTGGCGGACCAGCTCGGCGAAAAATTAGTCGCGGTGCTGCTGGGGTCGGGCATGGATAATGCCGCTACGGATCTGGTCAAGTTCGGGGCGGATAAAGTCGTCTATTTCGACTCGCCGGAGCTTGAGAAGTTCAGGGACGACACCTACGCGGCGCTCGTCAGCCAGTTTGTGGACGAAGACAAGCCCGCGATCCTGCTGGCCGGCGCGAGCGCGGTGGGGCGGTCGTTCATCCCCAAGGTAGCCGCGCGCGTTTGGGGCGGGCTGACGGCAGACTGCACGGGCCTTGAGATTGATACGGAGCGTAAACTCCTCCTCGGCACGCGCCCGGCGTTCGGCGGTAATCTGATGGCGACGATCATAGCGCCGCACCACCGCCCGCAAATCGCCACCGTCCGCCACAAGGTGATGAAGGCAGCCGTACGCAACGACAGCCGCACCGGCGAGGTAGTCGTCAAGAAAGTCGACGCCTCCAAAATAATAGAGCGGACGAAGATTCTGGATTTCGTGAAAGAGGTCGAGTCTACGGTAAACATCACCGAGGCCGACATCATAGTCTCCGGCGGCCGCGGGATGGGCAAGCCAGAGAATTTCTCGCTTATCCGTGACCTCGCCGAAGTCCTCGGCGGCGCAGTAGGCGCAAGCCGCGCGGCGGTTGACGCGGGGTGGATCCCGTACAGCCACCAGGTCGGTCAAACCGGCAAAACCGTCTGCCCCAAGCTCTACATAGCCTGCGGTATATCCGGCTCGGTGCAGCACATGGCGGGGATGCAGTCCTCCGACTTCATCATAGCCATAAACAAAGACCCGGCAGCAGACATCTTCCAAATCGCTAATTTAGGACTTGTAGGAGACGCATTGCAAATATTGCCGGAACTAACCAAAGCATTTAAGGAACGATAACGCCGTACCGGTTTTAAGCCCCCAAGGGGCGACCGTTGACGTTCCGGTTTTACTATGTTTTGACGTTGCCGTTGACGTACCGGTTTTAATATATGTTGACATTGCCTTTGACGTACCGGTTTTAAAAAGTGTTCTCCCCCTCTTTACGGGGGAGAACATTGAAAAGAGGGGGGCTATAATATCGGGGCGTTGCGGGGTGTCCCCGCTCTGGGGGCAGCGGAAGACAAATGGCAAAAATGGCGTCTTTTTGCCATTTTTGACGTTTGGCTGGAGCGAGGGGGATTTGTTCCCCCCTTAGCCTTTGATTTTGACTTTGACTTTGACTTTGACCTTAATTTTTTTAAGGAGATACGCCATTATGAAACTATCGTTAGGAATGCCCAAAGGTTCCCTCGAAGAATCAACCTTCGCCCTGTTCAACAAAGCGGGTATCCACATCACCCGCGGCAGTCGCTCCTACTACCCCTCCTGCGACGACACCGAGCTCGACCTCATCGTCATGCGCCCGCAGGAGATCCCGCGCTACATCCAGCAGGGGATCATAGACGCCGGCATAACGGGGCAGGACTGGGTAGCCGAGAACGAAGCCGACCTCGTGGAGGTTACCGAGCTCTGCTACAGCAAGGCCTCGCGCCAGAAGTGCCGCTGGGTGCTCGCGGTGCCCGAGGGCAGCCCGTTCCAGAAGGCCGAAGACCTAAAAGGGATGCGCATCGCCACGGAGCTTGTGGGTACAACCACGCGCTACTTCGCGAAAAAGGGCGTGAACGTCAACGTAGAATTTTCCTGGGGCGCGACGGAGGTCAAGCCGCCAAGGCTCGTTGACGCGATAGTTGACATAACGGAAACCGGGTCGTCCCTCAGAGCGAACCGCCTGCGCATTATCGAAACGCTCATGGAGACCTGCACGGTGATCGTGGCCAACAAGGCGGCCTGGGATGACGACTGGAAGCGCGACAAGCTCGAGAACCTGAAGATGCTCCTGCTCGGCACGCTTGAGGCCGAGAATTATGTGGGGTTGAAGTGCAACGTGGAGGCTGCGAATTTGGAGATGGTGATAAACATCCTCCCCGCGCTGCACAACCCGACGGTAAGTTCATTATCCGACAGCGGCTGGCATGCGGTGGAGACGATACTGCCGTTTTTGGAGACAAAGCGCGTAATCCCGCAACTAAAGCGCGCGGGGGCGTCGGGGATTATTGAGTATCCGGTCAGCAAGATTATCGCGTGATGTGATTGTGATGGTAAATGGGGCGGTAAATTTACTGTTTTAACGCCGAAAACGGGAAAAAGGAGAGAGTTTCACTTTTTGTGTAATCTTCCAGTCATGGATTATATTTAATAATTACCATAAGGAGGATTTAGATGCCGCGTTACAAGTTGAGTGCGGAGG
>WQRV01000081.1 GCA_009786575.1 Chitinispirillia bacterium
GGGGGGGTTTCGGGTGCTGTTTTGGCGGGGGCGGTTAGTAATGCGACATTTGTCTGTACCATCTCAATCCGCCTTTCTTGTAAAAAAGTTTTTGTATGCCACTTATATAGTATACATTACGGGTTTGCGGAATTGCAAGAAAAATTTAAAAAATATTTTGCGCCCCGCCCAAAAAGCCCATTTTTGAGGATTCAAATCCCGAAAAACGGCAATTTTTGCGGAGTTAACTCCTCAAAATCGGCATTTTGGGGCTGATCACTCAAAATCCACAACTACCACATACCAACTTTAACTTTCGGCTTAATTACCGATATAAAACTTTTATCCTCGTATATTTCCACAACATACATCCCAAGGCTCAATGCTAATTCCCGAGCTTCCTCCGCAATATTCAGCCCTGCTACCGCGGCAAACAGTTTCTTCCCCGTCAGATTTGTAATATTCTCATTTTTTCGTAACCGTTTTAACTTTTCAACACAGGCCAGCACCTTATCCCCGGTCAATGTCGTTTTCACCTCTACTACCATTGTTTCATCTCCATTTTCGAGCAACGCGTCAACCTCAGCCAGCTTCTTTTTATCCGCACGATAGTACACATGCCGAATAGACAGCCTGTTGAAATTATGCCCATGCTCATTCATCTTCTCCGTTATTCCCGGAACGAGCACAACCTCGACTATGTACCCAATCTCATTACCAACACGGCTCGACCATTCTCTCACCGCCCGCTGCATCTCCGCACGGCTTTCCGCCACAATACGCTCTGTTTCAGCACGGTTTTCAGCCAAAATGCGTTCTGTTTCGATGCGGCGTTTATCGCTCTCGGCCATAGAACGCCCCATCTCAGCCAAAATTTCACGGATTTCTTCCATGCTCGTTGCCATAATACATTTTCCTTTTTATATTATTCATATTTATATTATTCATAGACTACAAAAACTGCGGCTACGCCTCCTCGTCCTCGCCGCTGTCGCCGGACGGTGCCGGTGCGTCGGCGCCGCGGCGCTTGTGGGCTACCTGCTCCCTTACCTGAGACTCGATTTTTGTCAGCACGTCCCGGTTTTCTCTCAGGTAGTCGCGCGCCTTTTCGCGGCCCTGGCCGAGGCGTTCGCCTTCGTAGTTGAACCACGCGCCGCTTTTTTCCACTATGTTCATCTCTGCCGCGAGGTCGAGGACGTCGCCCTCAAATGAGATACCCTTGCCGTAGAGGATGTCGAACTCGGCTTCCTGGAACGGGGGGGCTACCTTGTTTTTTACGACTTTGGCGCGGGTGCGGTTGCCCACCACGTCTTCACCGTCTTTTATGGCGGCTATCCTGCGGATGTCTACGCGCACAGACGAGTAGAACTTCAGGGCGTTGCCGCCGGTTGTGGTTTCGGGGTTGCCGAACATTACGCCGATCTTCATTCGCAGCTGGTTGATGAAAATCATGCAAGTCTTTGATTTTGACAGGATTCCGGTGAGCTTGCGCAGCGCCTGCGACATCAGCCTCGCCTGCAGGCCTACGTGGCTGTCGCCCATTTCGCCCTCAATTTCGGCGGCGGGCACGAGGGCGGCTACGCTGTCTATGACGATGAGGTCGATCGCGCCGCTGCGGACGAGCGTGTCGGCGATTTCGAGGGCCTGCTCGCCGGTGTCGGGCTGGGAGACAAGGAGGTTATCGATGTCTACCCCAAGGCCCCTGGCGTAGGTGGAGTCGAACGCGTACTCGGCGTCGATGAGTACGGCCACGCCGCCCTGGCGCTGTACGTTGGCTATGGCGTGGAGGGCGACCGTGGTCTTGCCGGAAGATTCCGGGCCGTAGATTTCTACAATGCGGCCCTTGGGGAAACCGCCAATGCCGAGCGCCGTATCGAGGGAGATCGAGCCAGTGGGGATAGCCTGAATATCGGCCTGCTGGACGTTGCCGAGGCGCATTATGGAGCCTTTGCCGTGCTGTTTTTCGATCTGCGAGACCGCCTGTTCGATGGCGGCGGTGCGCTGCTTGGCGCTGCCCTCCTTGCCGTCCTGTACTTTTTCTTTCTCCGCGCCTTTCTTAGCCATTTTTACCGCTCCTTTATTTATTGGTTCTGTTGGTGGTTAATTTGAAAGTATAATATACAATATGCCGCAGAATAACAGGTAAATATTGCGGACGAATCAATCCTGACCCGCCCGCAGTATCTATATCATACAACAAAAACCGCCTACCGGCCGTCTTTCCACGAGTCCGACGCCTGCAGGTTCCCGTCGGCGTAGGTCCAGGTGATCTTCTGGTAGCGCAGCTTTACCTCCTCCATGTGCTCAAACTTCTCCTTGGAGCTGTCTTTCACGTTGTACATTATGGGGTGGACGGAGCAGACTTTCACATTCTCGAGTTTGTGGCTGAAGTACTCCGTTTCGGTGCCGCTGTCGTCTATGCGGTACCATTTGATCTCCACCTCGCTGAAGGTCTGGCCTTCGCAGGCCGCCTTGTAGAGGTAGGGGGATGAGGCGTCGAATGCCTTGAGCAGGCGGATCGCCTCGTGCTTGCGGGTGCCGGTGAGCTTGCCGGTGTCGGGGTCGGTGGGGATGCGGACCTCGTGCTCGAATTCAAAAATCTCGACGCTCTTCTCGCGGCCGCTGACGTCTACGGAGCCGTCTACGGAGTTGCCGGAGTTGTCCTTCATCCACATGTAGGCTGGTGTTGGCATGGTACAGATCCTTTCGTTAATGTTAAAATAAGGTTATTGTTTGCCGGAATGACGGCAGGCGGCGAAACACCGCCCACATAACGTCATCCCAACAATATTGGTATTTGCTGATACAAACGTCAGCGTGTCAATATCACTCCTTGCCCTTCGGCAATTTTGATACCAATGACAGATTGATATCGATCCCCTCAATCTGAAAATGCGGGATCACCGATAAACTGACCCTGAAAAATCCGGGGTTGTCCTCCAGCTCGGTTACGCTGACATCCGCGTCTTTCAAAGGATGCGTGGCGATCAGGTCGGGGCCGGGGTCGTTCATCTCCGTCACTAATTTCTTGATCCACCGCGTCAGCTCCTCCTGCAGCACCGTGCGGCTCTTTGTCGATCCGATATTTTCCCTCTGGATCACCTTGAGGTAGTGCGCGATCCTCGAGATCAAAAAGATGTACGGCAGCCTCGAGTTGATCCGCATGTTCGCGGTCACTACCGGGTTGTCGAACTCCTGCGGCTTCTGCGCCGAGTTCGCGGAGAAGAAGCAGGCGTAGTCGCGGTTCTTGTAGAAGGAGAGCGGCACAAAGCCCTCCGTCGCGAACTCGAATTCCCTCGTTTCGGGAATCAAAATTTCGGTTGGTATCTTCA
This sequence comes from Chitinispirillia bacterium, assembly GCA_009786575.1. GTDB lineage: Bacteria > Fibrobacterota > Chitinivibrionia > Chitinivibrionales > Chitinispirillaceae > GUT77. Next base: position 3,312 of record WQRV01000081.1, read on the forward strand.
TCTCCGTCCCTCTGCCGGCGTCAAATACGTGCACGGGCAAATTATCGACCCTCCCTCCAGATTCGGGTCCGCGGATTTGAACACACCAACCGTTTTCTATAAAAGATTTTACCATATTGGTGGCAAACGCAAACGCCGCGTTGCCCCACAGATATTTACTATTGTCCGGCCCGTATACATTCTCGCGGTAGACAAACTCCCTTACCGGCATCGTGTCGGGCCCATAAGGCAGCCGCAGCGAGAAACGGGGGAGCGTGAGGCCCACGTAGCGGCTGTCTTCGGTCTGGCGGAACGAGTTCCAGCGCAGAAACTCCGAGCGCTCCATATAGTTGTGCAGATCCTCTATCTTCGTCAAATCGCCCGCTTTCTCCTTTGCGAAGAAGCGCGGCGTGGCGGCGCCGACAAAAGGGCAGTGGCACGCCGCCGCGACTTTGGAAATCTCCTGCAGCAGGGAGACATCCGCAGCGCTTGAGTCGAACTCGAAGTCGCTTATCATCGCGGCGTACGGCTCACCGCCCGGTGTGTCGTACTCGTCTGTGTAGATGTGCTTGTAAAGGCCCGACTGGATAGTCTCGGGAACATCCTCAAAATCCTCCATCAATTCATCTTTGGATACGTCTAAGATATTGATTTTTACGTTCTTGCGAAAATCCGTCCGCTGTACCAGAAAGTCGAGGCTGCGCCAGGCCGATTCGAGCTTCTGGAACTGCGGGGCGTGGAGGATCTCGTCGAGCTGCAGCGATATGCGGCGGTCGAGCTCCGCGATCTGGCAGTCGAGCACGGCCTTGTCGATCTTTTCTATCGTGGCGGCGCTCTCCAGAACGCTGTCTACAAATAACGCCAGCGCGGCGCCGATGCGCTCGCCGGCCTTGCTCTCGGCGAGGGCCTGCGGGTTGCGGTAAGCCGATATCGCTACCGTCGTTTCGGGCGGGTCGATGTTCATCGTCTGGTAGATGTAGCCAAGCTCCGAGGCCCTGTTGCCCTCGATGACGATGTCTTTGACATCCGCGTCTGCTACTGCTATTGTTTGGGACATGCCAAATTCCTTTCATTAATAATGTTTAACCCGAACCCCGCAACTGCGGCAGGTTCTGGCGCGGGCGGCCGAAAACGGCCGTCCATGTGTAGTTTTTACATATAAATTCCGCCTCACAAATCCATACATTACCATACCATCATCAAATCGGCTTAAGCCCGCTTTTGTCCTCAAGCTCGGGGACGATCTTTTGCAATTCGGCCCGCAGCTTCCTCGCCTTGTCCTGATCCCTGATCAGCTCCTCCAGACGGCGCCGGAATTCCCTGTTGTCAAGGAGGTTCGATTTCAGGTCCTTTAGCAGATTCCTCGCAGCCAGAAGACGGCTTAACGACGGCACCGACGAGGCCACGCTCTCCGGCTTGAACGAGTCTATGCCGTTCACCGGGATATCGACCATCATCTCCCCCTGCCCGGTCAGCCGGTTGTCCACAGCAAAGGAGAGTTTCAGCCCCATGTCCGCCATGACCTGCTGAAAATTGTTCTTGTCAACCGCCACCCGCTCGCGCTCGGCGATCCGCCCCTCTTTCTGCCGCCCCGTGAAATCGCCCATGACGAGCAGCTTGAGCGGCAGCTCTAAGCTTTTCTTCGCGTCACCTTTGCCCACGTCGAGCTTCAGATTGATGCGGGCCGCGGGTATTTCGTTTTGAAAACTTCCTGCCATGTTTTACCGCCTTTCTTTATGTTATTGTTATTACTACAGTTACCAATCATCCAAATTTTTTCAACAATGTGTCCAATTTACCGATACAGCCAACAATCTCTTTATACTCATTATGTGTTAATTTCAAGACGACTGTTGCCTGGCCGTTGGTTTTGTCACTTGCCCTTACAGGCGGAAGATCGCCCATGCGGGTTGATTCGCCGGGACCACCGGCCGGGTTGATCGTCCTATCTGCCGATAAATCAACGCCTTGACCGCCATCCTCCCCAACCCCGGCACTATCCTCTGCCAATGCTGATACCGCCCTCTCCCACTCTATCACCCGCTTATACAATAAGGACGGGAACGGCGCGCCGGTAGACGGGAACCTTTTCTCCAGCACGGGTTTCAACCTGACAAGCGCCTCTTTCATTTTGGCAATATGCAGCCCGTCAGATCCCGCCGCGTCCGCCTTGGGACACTGGCTCGTAAACCGCGGCTCCGACAGCCAGCGCAGCGCGGCCAGTTTCGCACTCTCCCGCCGCGGGAAGACCTGCTCAAAACTATCCGCGCAATAATCAACCAACAGGCCAACAACATCCGCCAACCGCCCCAAATCCCCCTTCCTCAACACCGCATACGCCAGCCACGCCGCCGCACGGAGGTCCTTCGACCTCTCCGTTAGCACTTTGATTGACAGTGACTCTACGAGATCAACGTCAATATCCCCCAGCTTCCCGATCTCACCCTTAAGGCGCTCGTAACCAGGATCGTGGTTCACATCAACACCGAACGGGTCATCCCCCGCTACCGGCGCCGCCAGCCTTGATAAAAATTCAGACATCGCACCCTCTCCTTTATTTATTGTTTCACCGGCCAAAACCGGTATAACACTATATAGCTATCGCCTTACGCCCAATGCGGCAACATGGGCGCTAATGCCGGAAATACACCGGAAAATGTGAACGACGAGATTCGCTATCGCTATAAAAATCAACGCGATAGCAAGGAGACGCATCCCCTTAGAGACAATTAACCCAACTGAAGTAAACCGAGAGATTCGTTACCGGTACTGCGCGAACGCGATAACAAGGAAGCGCACAGCCCCCTTAGAGACAATTACCCATAAAAGAAGTAAACCAAGAGATTCGCTGCCGGTACCGCTCAACCCCGGCAACAGGAGACGTATCCCCTAGAAAATTTAAACCAAGAAAAGCAATCCAAAAAACGGCGGCCTTCAGCCCCGTACTACACTAATATAATTTATGGCGCACACAAGTACAAAAAAAATTTTTTTTTAACCCTCCGACACATTACGGAAAAACGGGCTGAGCTTCTCGCGCGAAACCGGGTTCTGCATCAGCTTGCGCAGCGACCTGTCGCGGATGATCCTCACGCGCTCGCGGGTCAGCTTGAGCTCGTGGCCTATCTCCTCCAGCGTGAACTGCTTGGAGAAGTTGAGGCCGTAGTACATCCGCAGGATCCGCTCCTCCCTGCTCGACACGTGCTGCAGCACGCTTGAGAGCGCCTCGTTGAGCTCCTTGCGCAGCCGCTCGTTGTCCTGCTCGGGGTCTGCGCCGATGATGTCCGAGAGCGTCTTTATACTGTCATCTTCCTGGCGTGCGCTCGTTATGGGGGCATCCATGGAGACCCCGTGCATCCGCTCCATTACCTCTACGATCTCGGCCTCGCGGTCGCGGAACTCCTCGGTGCGTATGGCGCTCAGGTAGTCGCCGCTGTGGCGGTCGAGGACCTGGCGGAACCGGTTTAAGAGCGCTATCTTGTTGGGCGGAATGCGCACAGTCCCCGACTGCTCGAAGAGCGCCTTCTGTATGGACTGCCGGATCCACCACACCGCATAGGATATAAACTTGACGTTATTCCCAAGGTCGAACCGCTTGGCGGCCTTGAGCAAACCGATGTTGCCCTCGTTTATAAGTTCAAGAAAACTAAGGCCTCTGCCGCGGTACCGCTGCGCGATGCTAACCACAAAGCGCAGGTTCGCCGTAATGAGCTTCTCCGTAGCCTCGGCATCCCTGAACTGTATACGCTTGATGAGCTCACGCTCCTCCTGTTCATCAAGCATCCGGTAGCGCTTGATGTCGCGGAAATAAAGCGTCTCTGCTTTTAGGTTCATATGTTCCTTCAATCGAACGGCCCCGGTCCGATACGTCCCCCTCACATATATATAGTATATGACGGGGGGATTTTACAAGATTAAAAAAAATAATTTGCGAAATATTTGCTATTTCTATTAAAAAACCGTATATTTAATCTATCTTCCGGCGGGGCCGGGGAAACTTTATCTTACAAAAAACAAGGGGATTTTATATGGATCTGTCGCTCTCTTCTTCAGCATCGCAGCGTAACGCCGCCAAACGCCCGCACTCTCCGTCCGTAATGCCGTCCGCGAAGCACCCGCATGTTAAATATGCCGTAATCTTCGCCGCAGCTCTCTTATTCAGCGTTCCTGCTGCCTCTCTGGCCAACGACGGCGCAGACAGGGACGGCGTTGTCTTTAAAGCCGGGGCTTCGGTCGAAACATTCTTCATCATGTTTCCTGAACTTTACACATTCAACGCGAAAGTCGTATTCAACCGGGCCGGCAGGCCTTTATCGCCTTACTTCGGAATAGATGCCGGGGGCGGGACCGGGGAAGCAGGGCTTTTCGGATTAGACTACTACGTGGGTGCGAACGCCGGCGGCGAATGGTCAAAAACCTACTCGAACGGTCTCATCCTGTCACCGTCTCTAGGCGTACAGGCCGGCATCATCAGCTACAGAGACGATTACTATGACTACGACGGTGACGGCGATTGGGTGGGCAACATCATCAATACTACGATGATAGGCCTCCACTTCGTTTTGGAAGTAAGCTTCAGCAACGGGCGGTTCTACCCGTACATATATGCCGGAGCACGGCTAAACTGTCTGTTTTCGACAGCAATCGTGCCGACGTACCCCCTGGGTATCGGGATGGCGTTTTAATTTTTATTGTGCGGAGCCGTGCGCTTGTTTTATTTTCTATGCATGATGAAAAAAAATGCATACCTGCCGATACTTCTGTTAGCCGTCGCTTTTACAGCGTTCGGGGATAAGGCCGCCGACTCCGTTTCCGCGGCCTTAGATACTGCCGCCGGCACCGCCGGCAGCACATTCGTCAACACACCTGCCTCAAACATCCGCAAAGCCGTCGTCATCCCGGTCGCCGGACCGGTAGACTACAGCATGGCCACATTTGTGGGGCGGGCGATCTTCGATGCCGCAAAAGAGGATAACGTGTTGATAGTGCTCGACATAGACACCTACGGCGGGCAGGTCGATGCTGCCTTCACCATTGTCGATAGCATCACTGCCTCCAGGGCCCCCACAGTCTCCTTCGTCCGCTCAAAGGCAATAAGCGCCGGCGCCCTCATAGCGCTCTCCGCCGACCAGATGTTCATGCGCCCGGGCACGACCATCGGCGACGTCGCCCCGCTCATCAACACAAGCGAGGGCCCCCAAATGCTCGGCGAGAAGCACCAGTCGCCCATCAGGGCCAAGTTCCGCACCCTCGCCCGCAAGAACGGCTATCACGAGGTCCTCACCGAGGCGATGGTCACCGAGGAAATAGCGGTTTACGAGATCGCGCTGCCCGACTCCGTAATCTATCTCGACTCGCTGAAAGCCGCCAACCTCCCCGATTCCGTCAAAAAGCAGATCAAGTCCCAAAAATTGGTCGTCAAGGCCGGCGAACTCCTCACCATGACCGAAGCGGAGGCGCAGCACTACGGTTTCTCGAAAAAAACCGTTTCCACAATAGACGAGATGCTGCGGGAGATGGGGCATCAAAACGCCGAGATCGTAAACATCAGCAAAAACTGGTCGGAAAACCTGTCCGGTCTCATCGCCTCGTTCGCCCCGGTACTCATGATGTTCGGCTTCGCCCTCATCTACATAGAGATGCGCACGCCCGGTTTCGGCGTCCCCGGCATTCTCGGTATCGTCTGCATTGCGCTGGTCTTCTTCGGACAGTACATGGTAGGGCTTGCCGACTACTCGGAGATGCTCTTAATCATCTTCGGCGTCATACTGTTGTGCGTGGAGATCTTCGTCCTGCCGGGCTTCTTCATTGGCGCGGCCGGTATAGGGCTCATCATCATCGGGATGCTGCTGTCGCTGCAGGATTTCGTAATACCGGACCCCGAAATACCCTGGCAGACCGCTGCTCTTCAGAAAAACATCCTGCTCCTGTCACTCAGCATTCTCGGATCTATCGTGCTGGTGCTTGTGTTCTTCAAGTACTTCTTTGAAAAACTGGGCCGCGTGGTCCAGGGGCCTTACCTGGCAGCTACTTTGGGGGGCGCGCAGGCGGATGAGGATATGGCATTCGTGCCAAAAGTAGGAGACAGAGGAACCGCGCTGACGCCGTTGCGTCCGGCAGGGAAGGTTCGGATCGACAAGGAGCTTTGCGATGTGGTGACGGACGGGCAGTTTATCGATAACGGAACCGCTGTAGTTATTACGCAGATACAGGGGAATCGGATTGTGGTTGCGGCGGCGGAATAATCCAAATTGGCATTTGTCCCATACATTAACATTACCGACATCGCACAAATATTGCTTGTAGGGGCGACCGTCCCCGGTCGCCCGCCAACGTACGGGTTGCGATATACGTTGAATCAGACGCATTTTCGCAATTCAGGCACGGGCGATCGGGGACGATCGCCCCTACAAAATCGTTTGATTTTGATCATCCATTACAACAACAAATTGGCATTTTTCCCATATCCGTCTAGGCCCGGGTGCTGGGTGCCGTCCTGCGACATCACGGCTGTCGTGCAGTCGCAGGACGGCACCCTGTGCCCGGGCCGGGTATGCAGCAAATTTTCATTTACCGCACTATCCTAAATCTCTGCACCGCCGTCCGTCCGTCACCGCCGCTATATTTTACTATCACCGTTCCGTTTATCATTTTGGACGGCAACCGGACCGATCTCTCGCCCGCTCCTACCGTTTTCTTAAATATTTGCTTGCCGGTTAAGGTATAGAGGGATATCGTTCCCGGTTTCTCCGGTGTAAAGGAGAGCGTTACCGTTGGCGGCCTGCGGGTGTTGTCCAGCGTCATCCCCCACTTGCCTGATGCCTTGCGGGGCGCCGTGGTATGGCGGACAGACACCGGTTGTTCCGTTGAGACCAGCATGGTTCCGGCAACACCTGCGGCATACATTGTGTTTGTCCCGTCGAAATAGATTGCCGTCAGATTCCTGTTTGTCGCCTTGCTGAGAACGTGCCATTGACCACCGGTGGCCGAGGCGTAGATCCTCCCGGAGTCGGCTGCCACTATGTAGTGGTTTTTTGCATACGTGATTGATCTCGCGGTTGCCGGGACACCCTGCGTTATTGTCCAGACGGTTCCGTCGGTTGACGAGAGCATTATTGCCGCAGCGCCCCCGCCGGTTACTCCCAGCGCGACGAACCGGTCGCCGGTGTACGTTACCTGCACAATCCTGTGGCTTACGGTTCCGGGCAGCGTCACGTTGCTCCAGTACCTGCCGGGGGAAGTGGCATTGACGTTGGCGTACTTGAGAGACCCGTTGGTGCTGCTGTCCGCGGCCACAAATTTACCGGCGCCGAAAGCCATAGAAACCGGAAACTCCGGCGGCAGCCAGTTGGACAGGCTAATCTGCTCAGTCCAGTTCTGACCGTCGGTGGACGAATATATCGACGGACCGCCCAGCGCGCCGCCTACCGGTGTCTTGCCCCCTATGATGAACGCCCCCTCGCCAAAGGCCGCCGACTTCAACATTATATCGCGGGAATCCTGGGGCAGACTGTGGTCGGTCCAGGTATCACCGTCCGCAGACGAGAATATCGCGCCGGAATCGCCCACCGCCACGAACCTGCCCGCGCCGTATGTGACCGCCCGCAGCCTCTTCCCGGCCGTGCGCGCGCTCCAGTCTAAGCCGTCGCTTGATACCGCCACGCCCGAATCGCCAACCGCAACAAGCTTCGAGCCGCCCTGGATAATCTGCCGGTATGTCATGTAACGCCCGCCCGCCTGTCTGGTCCAGCCCGACCCGTCGGCGGAGGTATAAACCGCCCCGCGCGCGCCCACTGCCATAAACATCCCATTGCCGAACTTTACCCCAACAAAGTTTTCGCCCTCATTGAGCGTTGACGCAGTCCAGGACGTCCCGTCTGCCGACGACGCTGCGCGCCCGTTGGCGCCCACCGCCACAAACTTGCCGGCGCCGTACGCCATATCGGCCATCCCCTGCGGCGCGCTCACCGTGTGGCTCTGCCAGGACGCGCCGTCTTCCGATGTGTACGCCGACGTACCGTTAACGCCCAGCGCAGCAAACCTGTCGCCGCCAAACGCCACCGCGCCCACGCCGCCCGGCGTAGATATGGCAGCCGGCGTCCAGCTTCTGCCGCCGTTGAGAGCCGTTGAGGATATTATGTTGCTCCCGGCCGCTACGTACCTGTCGGCGCCGAACGCCGCACGGGCCAGGCTCATGGTTGCCGGCGGAGCGTACCCCGATTCCCAATCGCGGTCTTCATCACGGGTATCGAACCGAAAGGTCATGGGCTCCGCGCCGTCGTCTCCAACGCCGACAAACACGCCGGCGCCGTAGGCCACGTGCCTGCAAGAGTATGGAATATTCGTAGCCTCTATCCTCCAGTTAAGGCCATCCCCGGAAAACATAAGCCCCGTGCCCAACTGCGTCACTAGAAACCCGGCGTCTTCCCCATACCCCACGCTCAAAAAGCTCCGCATATCCCCCGTCAGGCCGTACGCCTGCGTCCAGACCCTCCCGTCTTCCGTGGTCTTTATCACCCCGTCGCCGCTCACAGTAACAAACTTGCCGTTACCGAAGGCAAGCCCATTGTAGGACGGAAAGAGGTTCTGCCACTGCGGACTCTGCGCGTGGAGCAGCCCAACCGCAACTACGGCTACGAGCGCCATAGCCCTTGCAACACGGTATCTACTCATAATGGATACTCTCCCTGATAAAGGGTTATATGTTAACCGGCAACCGCCGGTGAACGCTCACTCCTCGCCCTCGTCCCCCCCGGCCCCGCCGCCGTCCCTGGTCCACCGCTGCAGCGCGTCGATGATCTTCAGCGCCTGATCACGGCTCGAAATGTTGAACTTCGCCTGCTGACGGTACTCGTCGTCCATCTTGCGATAGCGGCGGATCGAATAACGGTCCGCACCGTAGCCGTCCTTAGACTTGTCCCACTGCTGATAACGATACAGCACCGTTGCCCAGGAACCTTTTGAAAGGATCTCCTTGTCCAGAACCTTAACGACGAGTACACCATCCTCTTCGTAATCAATCGTAAGGTCTTCCGCTTTTGACGCCATACTCCTGTCTCCAATCTGCCTGTAACCAATCACTGTCCTGCTCCATATACATAATTTAATTGATTATTTTCCAAAACGCAACAAAATATCTGCCAAATATTATATTTTTACATAATAAAATAATAACCCCAAAAGGAGTCTGGCTTGAGAATTATACCTCCAACCGCATATTTGTCAACCCTGAAGGGCCTCTGCCGCAATCTCTGGGCCCGCGAACCGGTATACCCATTCTACGCCTCGCTCAAGCTAACTTCCCGCTGCCACTTCGGCTGCCCGTTCTGCAACGTCAAAAAAGACGCCTGCCCCGACCTCCCCACCGCCGACATCAAAGCCATACTCAGAAACCTGTCCCGCTCACCCGTACTCATGACCAGCTTCGAAGGCGGGGAACCGCTCCTGCGGGAAGATATCGAAGAACTCCTAAAATACGCAAAACAGTGCAAGTTTTACCTCCTCTTCACCACAAGCGCCAAAAACCTGCTCTCCCACCCAATGGACAGATACGCGCAATACATTGATTTTCTTCACGTATCGATAGACGAAGGGCACGATAATCTGGCGCTCTTCGACAGCCTCGGGGAATTATCCAAACTACCCCTGGGACTCTCCGTCCAAACCGTCGTAACTCCAGATACGATAACCGCTTTAGACGATAAAGTAAAAATCTGCCACGAAAAAAATGCCAACATTGTGATCATCCCGGCAGCCGTAATGGACAACGCCAAAGACTGCTTCCCGGACATGGACAGGCTCGAGCGCAAAATCAACTCCCTGCGCAAAACATACCCCAACACTATCCACACCCCCGCCGGATTCTTCAGCGCCTACCGCAAAGGCAAGTGCTCCAGCGCCTCGGTCATCATAGCCCCCGACGGGCGCCTCTACTACCCCTGCCACATCCTCGGCCAAAAAGGCCCCGACCTCCGCACCACCGGCCTGTCGCAGTGGCTCCGAAGCAATGAGGCGGCAAAGATGAGACAAACGATGAAACAGTGCAAAAGGAACTGCGGCTGGTACCAGTATTACGCCATCGACTCCTACACCTCCGCGGCATCGGTAGCCGACGCGCTCAGGCCGGCGTTGAAATCGAAATAAAAAAACCTCATTGTTGATAAAATGAGCTATCTTGTCCAAATCCGGCTGATACTGTGTAACGCGTTGCTTGTCTATTCTCACCGGCCTTAATAATATAATTGATTGTTGCGTCCACCTAAACTCCTAAAAATCAAGGGGTTGAGAACTCGAACTGTTCATTTGCACAGCTAAAAACATTAAATTATCGGGAAATTCACGGCAAGATCAAAATCAAAATACTATGGGATTATGTTTTGTTGGTACATTGGGGAAACGTGATACCGTATATAGGGGAAAAGAGGCGGCTTGCTGCACCGGCGGGAGCATGCAACCCAAAGTTTCACAACTCGGCCTCCGAACCATTCGCACCAATAGTGCTACTCGCCGCCCGGCATCAGTGGCGTTTGCTTCATCGGTACGCGGGTAAGTCAAAAGATTAATTCAGCGTTCATTGTTTTTTTCTTGCATCCCACCATCCCATCAATTATATTATAACATATCCGCACATATTGCGGACTTTCTATTTCTTGGTTTATTTGGAAGACTTTTTGCATTAACTCTCTCGGTTGACAACGGGGCCACGGCTCCGGGCGTTTGGAAAA
>WQRV01000082.1 GCA_009786575.1 Chitinispirillia bacterium
TTCATTTCAGGTTATCTCCGTTTCGTATTGATTTTTTGTGTATTGATATTTTTTTAATTTACACTCATCACCCTGATACCGCTGCCGTCCGACAAGCCGGCGTTGTTATCCGTCAGCACAAGAACATTTTCCCCTATACCATCTAATATCTGCGCGTATTTGTCGGTAATCATCCCCGTCTTTACCTTGACAAGCGCCGGGGTGCCGGTAAACGGGGCGGGCCTGTTCTCTACCGTAAAGACGTGCGGCTCGCCGTCGCGCGTTATTATTGCGGAGGACGGTACGGCGAGGACGTTTTTCAGGCTGTTTGTGACGATCTCCACCTTGGCGAACATCCCCGGCTTCAGTAATTGCTTATCGTTCCTGATCTCTATGGCTACGCGCGATGTACGGCTCCCGCGGCTGAGGGAGGGATTGACGGTGAAGATTTTCCCCTCGAAAACGGTGTCGGAAAAGGCATCAACCCGGATACGCGCGGTCTGGCCGGTACGCAGGCGGACAAAATCCTGCTCGGGCACCATTATCTCGATCTTCATCCTACCCAGCTGAGCGACGGCAAGTACGCCGGCTATCCCGTCAACCCCCGGCGAGCCGGTGTAGACCTCCCCCTCGTTGACGTATTTGCCGATGACAGTCCCCGAAAACGGCGCGCGAAGCTCTACCGAGTTTTTCAAAAGCTCGTACCCGGCCTTCGCGGAGGCGTAGCTTGTGCGGACCTGCTCGTACTGCTGCTGGGTAACGCTTCCGCGGCTGTAGAGCGACTCCATCCGCTTATAATCGGCCTCAAGCTGCAAAAGCTGGGCCTCGGACTGGCGCAGCTGGAAGTCCTCCATCCTCACCAAAAGCTGGCCCTCTTTGACGGTTTGCCCCTCCTCGGCCTGGATGTTGAGCACGCGGCTGCCCATCACGGCGGGGGCTATGGCGGCGCGGCGGAAGGCGTCTATGTTCCCCGAAAAGCTGAGCGTCTGGGCGATGTCGCGCGTCGCCGAGGCAGCAGCCTTAACCGGGAGCACGATCTTCTCCGCTTCCGCGGACTGGGGGGCGGATGAGGCCAAATCGTTCGTTTTCCTGTTGCAGGCAAGGCCGGAAGTTGCGAGGATAGCCGCCGCGCAGAGCAGGGCCAGCGTTTTGGAAATTTTTGGATTTGACATATTTTTACATCCTTTCGTTAATTGTTTGTCGATTTCTGGTCGGAAATATCGAATCACATTCAATATTTTGACCTCTATTCCTAAATATAACATATTATTTTAAAAAAATCAATACTTTTTTTAGAAATTTTTTATTTTGAGGCTAAAATGCCACTTTGTTGTCTATAATGTTGACTTAAAGTTAGTTTTTGTGGCTCACGGTCAAGGCCAAATTAGTTATGGGGGATTCATCCGGGGTATAAAACCAACGGCAACACACCGTTAAATTTACATTTGGTTGGATGTGTGCCAAATGAAAATTTGGCGGAAACTCCCTTCACCGCCACCACTCGGATGTTTCCGTGTCCTCTCCTATAAACAGCGTCTGCCCCACGCGGGGCGTCAGGAGCTTCACGCCCTTTGCCGCGGCCTCCGCGCTAACCCTGTCGGCGGGGTCGTGCCAGGAGTGAGGGGCCAAGCTGAAACTGCCCCAGTGCATCGGCAACATGCAGGCGCCCCCAAGCTCCAGGTGGGCTTTTACCCCTTCTTCGGGGGTAAGGTGGGAACTTGGCCAGTTTGCGCTGTACTGCCCGTTCTCCATCATGGTGAGGTCGAACGGGCCGTAGTGGCGGCCTATCTGCCGGAAGTGCAGATCGTAGCCGCCGTCGCCGCTGAAAAATACCTTGTGGGACGCGCCCCTAAGGACCCACGATGCCCACAGCGTTTTGTTCCTGTCGAACGGGCTGCGGGCGGAGAAGTGGTATGCCGGGGTGCAGGCGAAACTCAGGGTTTGGCCGGAGAGGCCCTTAACCGCCCCCTCCTGCCACCAGCCGTATTCGCGGACCCGCGCGGAGTCTATCCCCCAGCCGCGCAAAATGCGGCCCACGCCTGGCGGCGCGAGAAAAACGCCTGTCTTGGGCGCAAGCGCCATAATGCTTGGCTTGTTCAGGTGGTCGTAGTGGGCGTGGGAGATAAAAACCGCGTCGATAAAAGGCAGCTCCCCCGCGCCAACGGGCGCCTTTTTCTGAAAACGCTTTATCCTGACTATGGGGACCGGCGACACGTTGTTGCTGAAAACGGGGTCGAGCAAGATGCGCACTCCGCCTATCTGCATCAGAAAACCGGAGTGCCCAAGCCAGGTTACATACAGCCCGGCGCTGTCTTCCGGAAACGCCTTTGCGATAACCACGGAATCGTATGGCAGGGGGTGCGGCGGCCTGGTTTCGGCTCTCTTGTTGAACATGGAGCCCATAGCTTTCCAGTACTTTACCTTCACCTCCGGGGTGCGGTTGGCGTACCTGCCCTTCACCAAAAGCGGCTGTATGCGCCCGGTATCCGGCATCTGCCCCATTGCATCCTCCTGCACCATATTAACGGAGTGGCAGCCCGGCAACAGCAACGCCGCCGCAAGGAGACACGGCATGATCCTTCGTAATCTCAACTGTGATCCCCCCCCGCGATACCGTACCGGGGCCTCGGCGCTCTATAACACCCTCAATTACACGGCAGACATGCCGTTCCCGAAAGTACGGGCCGCCATCCTGCAAATATTGGACGCCACGCCCCCCTGCCTCTCTCGACCCGTGAGATGAGGGGGATAGAGCAACCATATGCTCTTAGCCTCAATGCTCACGGCACCGGCTGTGCAGAAAGATACGGCCGGGTTCAGGGAATACTGGAGCAAATACGATCTTCGCGACTACCCGCCCGTACCCCTGCACGCGGCCATATTGCATCTGCTGAATGACCGGTAAATCAGACAGGGGCTGCCGGGTACGGCGGCTCTTATTGTGCCTGCGGAGATACTACTTCTTCTTGTGTCTCTGCTGCCGGCGGGCCTTTTTCCTCTTGTGCCGGTTGATCTTGGCTTTTCTCTTTTTCTTAACGCTTGCCATTTTGGGGCATTTGTCCTTTCAAAATACATACGAAAAATATAACTGAACGTACTAATATAATTGATGGGCAATCCAAAAACAAATTTCACGCAAAATATTATTTTGGGGGGATCCACGGCATATCGCATTTTTTTGGCCACAAGTAAAAACAAGGCATGCCTTGTCTCTACCTGTGGCCCCCAAAAACGCTATATCGTGGATATAATACGCTGCCACCCGTCCTCGGGGATCTGCGCCCCTACGACCTGGCACACCTCGTACCCGCACACCGACCCCAAATCCCCGCACCGCTTCAGGTCGTACCCTTTAACGAGCCCATACAGGAACCCCGCCGCCCAAAGGTCCCCGGCGCCGGTGGTGTCTACGGCGGGGCGGCCGTCTCCGTAGGGGGAAATCATCACCTTATTGCCGCCGTGGAGGATAGCGCTCCCCCGCTTGCCGAGCTTCATAACGGCGAGAGGCGCCCTCTTCCCGAGCGCGGCGGCGGCATTCTCCTCGTCACCCTTAATACCCGTAAACGCCGCCGCCTCGTCCTCGTTGGCGATCAGTATGTCAACCAGCCCGCCGTCCACAATCTTATTGAGCGTGCCTATAGACGACTCAACCACATTGTAGCTGGCCAGGTCCAGCGATACCAGCGCCCCGGCATCCTTGGCGGCCTTGAGGGCGGTCAGCAACAGATCGACGTTGAAGAGCAGATAACCCTCTATGTGGACTATCGCGCAGTCCTCGAAGTAGGAGACCTTCACATCATCCGGCGTCATCTCCGAAGAGGCCCCGAGATAGGTGAGCATAGACCTCTGCGCGTCCGGCGTTATGATCGACAGCACGCGCCCCGTCGCCATCGCCAGCGACGACATCTTCAGTACCGGGTCAACCCCGGCGTCCTTGAGGCTCTTTTCGTAGATCTGCCCCAGCTCGTCGTCCCCGCGCTTGCCTATGAACCGCGCCTTGCCGCCCAGTTTCCCGATACCGACTATCGCGTTGCCCGCCGACCCGCCGGGCACAATGCTTACCTCCGCGCGGCTCTTCGCCAGAAGCCTGTTGATATACGTATAGTCAACCATGACCATGCCGCCCATCTGAGCTTCGGAGTTGTTCACGAACTCCACCGATTCCGTCATACACAGGTCAACAAGCGCCGACCCGATGGCGGCGATGCCGTCTTTGCCTTCTTTTGCCTTGAATGGAATATCCATACGCCGTTGTTCTCCTTAAATGAAACGGGCGGCCGTTTACCTGACTAACGGCACCCGCGCCGTGAGCATTTCGCTGCCCGCACCGTTCTTTACCACCATAAAGTAGTTCCCCGCGCCGAGGCCGGCGCCAACCGTCAGCCCGTCTACCGCCTGCATGGTCTTTACTAATTTGCCGCGCACATCGTAGAGCAGTACCTTAGCCCCGGCATCGGCCGGGCCGCGCAGCTGCAAACCGCCCGCTGTGCGGGAAACCGTCCAAGCCGCCCGTCCGCCGGCGGCCGGGCGCGAGATTACCGGAGAGTTGTCGCCCTCACATTTGCCTGTGCACTCGAGCCTTACATCGTCTATGAACCATGTTGTAGCGCTGCCGCCGTATGCAAACAGCACCGACCCCACATTGGCCGCGCTCCCAGTTGCTGGAAGTTCGATCGTGGATTTGAAGTTGTATGTGTACTTCTGCTTGGAGTTAGTGAGCTGAACCTCATACGGAGCCGCGGCTTCGGCGCTGCGGCCGCCGTTGGTTATCCTCACCGTAAGCGGGCGGGCCGACTGCCCATAGGCGCTGAACGTGAGCCTGTACTCCCCGCCCTTCTTTATTTCTATGCCGTTTTGATTAAGCCGCAGATCATTTGGAACCGTGCCTGCGCCGGTAGCCGAGAGCCTAAGCTCGCCGTTATCCGTACGCTCCATCGCGGAACCCGTACCCCCCGATGCCCAGGGTTGGGAGTTCAGGGTAAATGTGCCGTTCTTGAGCATATTGCCGTCCTGCTCGAAAACAGCCGTTACCGCCGGCGCATTCGCGTAAAGCGGCGAAGTCGTGAACGAAACCGACGACGCGGTAGATGAGGTAACGCCCGCCCCCTGCCAGCCTGCAAACGACCACCCGGAGGCAGGCGTGGCGGTAAATGTTACCGGCGTACCGCGGCGGAAATTCGGCCCCGCCGGCATGCTTTTGGTCTGCCCTTCGCCCTGAGAGGAGACGGCGGCCGTGTAGGTCAGGGTACCGTAATTAATAAGCTCCTGGCGTATAAACGTGCCGCCCGGGCTTCTGGTAACCCAGCCTGAACCGTCCGGTTGTCCGCCTGAGAGCACGGAAGACTCCTCAAACGAACTCATAGACCAGTTGCACCAGCCTATGCTGTACTGGTCGAGCAGCTTAAACCACGTTTCCGTCTTTGTGGTGCTTACGGTTCCCGAACCGTCCGCCTCGGTAACGCCGAACTCGCTAACGTACACGGCGTGGCCGTTGTTTATCGTGGTGGTTATCGCGGCAAACTTGTCGGTCCCGTGCGTGGCCTCAGCCGCATAGAAGTGGAAAACATACGCGAGGTTCGTACCGTTAACCGGATTGTTCGAGGCTACATCGGGCCTCAGGCAGAAGAACGGCGTGCCTATGAGGATTATGTTGTTCGGGTCTTTAGCCCTTATGTGCTGAACCATTGTGTTCGAGTAGCCGCGTACGTTCTGGTTCCAAAAATTGTTAATGCATGTCATAAAACCCGAAGAGTTCCAGACCTGGCTGCTGTTCGCGCAGTCCTTGCCGTCCGGCTCGTTAAATATCTCGTAAAGTATATTCGGTTTGCCCACATAGCTAGCGTCGTTCAGGAACGTATTGAAAAAGCTTTGAGCCGTAGACAGTTCATTATTGGCATTATGGGAGTGATAGTCGAGAATAACATAAATGCCTTTGGCAATGGCCGCGTCTACGACCGTCTTTATCTTGCTCGTTTGGCCGTTGGGGCCGCTGAAGGCCGCCCGGATTATGTCTACTTTCCACTCATCAGCCAGTTTGTTGACCGTAGCGGCGGTATAAAACTGGTGGCCATTCCAACCGGGGTTGTCCCAGTAGAAACTCATGCCGCGCAACGCCACCGGTTCGCCGTCCTTGTTCACTATCCTGGCGTTCTTTACGCTCAACTGCCCGTTGCGCGCCACCGGGCTATTGGCAGGCTGCGCCAAAATAGTTCCGCTAAACATAAAAACCGCCAATGCTGCGGCAAACACCGTCTTAATCCTTATCGCCATCTACTTCCTCCTTTTTCAACTCACCCGCGTTATCATTATTAGAATAATTGCACATCCGGCTACGCGGGCGGGCTTGAACCGGTTAGGCCCGCTCCCGCCCGCGCATCAAATTACCGGGCCGGTTTACCTGACCAACGGCACCCGCGCCGTGAGCATCTCGCTGCCCGCGCCGTTCTTCACCACCATAAGGTAGTTCCCCGCGCCGAGGCCGGCGCCAACCGTCAGCCCGTCCACCGCCTGCATAGTCTTTACTAATTTGCCGCGCACATCGTAGAGCAGTACCTTAGCCCCGGCATCGGCCGGGCCGCGCAGCTGCAAACCGCCCGCCGTGCGGGAAACCGTCCACTTCGCAGCCCTGTTTACAGACAGGGACGATGACCCTATGGAGGACTTCCCGTCGCAGTTATCTATACATTCCAGCGACACATCGTCCAAAAACCATGTCGTGCTGCTGCCGCCGTAAGCGAACCACACCGCCCCGGAGGAGCCCGCCGGCGTTTTGGGGTAGTCCTGCGTTGATACGAACTCATAATTGTACTGCTGCTTGGAGGCCGTAAGCGTAACATCATACGGCGCGGCGGCGGAGGTGCTGCGGTCGCCTCTGGTTATCCTTGCGGAGACCGGCCTGGCCGACTGGCCGTAGGCGCTGAACGAGAGCCTGTATTTGGCGTTCTTCACTATTTCTATGCCGTTCTGTATGAAACGCAGGCCCGCAATGTCGGTGCCGGGGGTTTGAACGGTGAATTTGACCTCGCCGTTTTCCGCCACCGCGGTCCCGCCCGTGCCGTTTGCAGACCAGGGCAGAAAGTTCTGTGTAAACGAGCCGTTCTCAATCATGCTCTCCTTCGTAAACGAGGCGGTAATGTTTACCGGTATGCCGGCAACCCTGTAAGTAAGGGTCGTGTTCGTACCGGAGGCGTCTCCGCCCCACCCGTCAAGCCTGTAGCCGTTTTCCGGAATTGCCTCTATGGATACCACCGCATTGTAGGCGTACGGCCCGTTGTTAACGGTATTGTTGACCCGCTTCTCAACGCGGCCGCCCGCGCCGGAGGTAACATTTACGGCGTAGGTTTGCGGATAGTTCGGGTATGCGGTATTATTGTAACTGAGTATCTTTTCCCGTATATACGTGCCGCGCGCGTGGAGCACCGGCTTATTGGATGACGTCCAGTTTGCGGCCTGGCCCGCGAGCGACTGGGCGGCCGTGTTCGCAATCGCGGATGTAGACGGGCACGGGTTCGGCGGATTGAACACCGCGGTCCCCTCGTCATCCCTGCACTTGTTATGGACCGACCAATAGACCCAGCTTATCTTGTGAGTCTCCATATGATTAATCCATGTATCGGTTTCGCCCGGATTATGCGCTCCTTTTCCGTCGGCGGTGCCGGAACCGAACTCGGAAACGAACACCGGCCGGCCGGCGTTGAGCGCGGCGGTAGTCCGGTCACGGTAGTCCGACTTGTGACTGGCGGCGTAGAAGTGCATGGAGTAGACTATACTGCCGGCGTTGCTGGGTGCGCTAAAAGTGAAGTTCGGCTGCGAACTCCAATCCGGCGTCCCTATTATAATAACATTGCGTGTGTCCTTGGCCCTTATGGAGCTTATCATGGCATTGCTCCACGTCTGAATTTGAGCGTCGGAAATCTTATTGCCGCAGGGACCGCCATTGCCGCAGGGTTCGTTAAATATCTCGTATATGATGTTAGGGTACGCCCCGTAATCGGTAGCAACCCTTGTGAAAAAAGATTGCGCGCTCGACTGGTAATTGCCGGGATTGTGGGTGTGCCAGTCTACTATTACATAAATGCCCCTTTTTATAGCCCCCTCTATAATAACTTTGACGCGGGCCCACTGGGCAGCCTGGTCGCCGTCGGCGTATCCCGCGTTTTCGCCTCCGTGGGGCTCGTTCCACGCGCCCATGGCGGCGCGTATTACAGAAATTTTCCAGTCGTGCACCAACCAGCCTACTATGTCGTCTGAGTAGAAATGGCTCTGCTCCGTGTTGCTCCAGTACATGCTCGGGCCCCTCAGCACAACATCATTACCGCCCTTGTCCTTGAGCTTGTTGCCGCTTGTACTCAACTGCCCGTGCTTATCTACCGGCGACCCCGCCGGCGGCGACCCGGGCGCCGGGAGGGGTGCTGCAACCTGCGCGGGCGTACCGGCCGCCAGTGCCAATATCAGCAACGCCGCCGGCATCAAAACAATCTTCTTTTTCATATCCGTTGTTCTCCCTATAAATTAGTATGAATAGTTTTGAGATTTCACTATATTTATATTAATATATAACAATTTGATATCGAATACAAGGGTTTTTTTATTTTTTTTTAGGCTTGGGCGGATTCTTTACAAAAAAGGCCCCCCGCCGGAGGCGGAAGGCCCTTTGCACACAACCAAATTGCGGGGGCGGGCAACATTTTATCCGCCCCCCTTAAAAACCTGTTACCTTACAACGGTGACCGGAGCCTGCTGCACGATCCTCTTGCCGTTTACGTCACGCGCATCAACGCGCACAAAGTACATGCCGGAGGGGAGTACGCCCTTGCCGAGATTCACCGAGATATTGCTGCCGGCGGTCTTGGCAACAGACGAGGAGGCCACAACACGGCCCTTCGTGTTGATCAGGGAGATCTTGCCGCTCGCTATGGGAGCGGCCGCGTTCCAGTTCACATTCACACCGCCCCTGCCGTAGGAAGCGCGGATGCCGGCCGCCTTTGCCTTGCTGCTGACGGCATGCCTGATGCCGGCCTCGGTATTGCCGCCCACAAAGTACACGTCGTCAATGGTGAGGGAACCTTCACCGCTGCCGGCATACTTGAACTGGATCTTGGCAAGCTTGCTCTTGTCAAACGGCTTACCGTAACGCCAGTCGCCTTCTTTGATCCAGAGGGGCAGCGAGAGGTCGGAAAGGCTGACCACCGCGGTGTTCCAGTTGGTGTTGGCCACGGGAATCTTGGCGTACCACACCTGGCCGCCGTCGGTCCCGTGCTGCTCAATGCGCTCTACGTTCTGGTTGTCATTGAACTCCACAGTAATGAAGTCAACAGCCGCAGAAGCCTTGAACCTGAAGAAGATACCGGTATGCGAACCCATAGACTGGTAGAGCTTCGTATCCGCAAGGTCGTCGTAGAAGTTCGTACCGATACCCACGAACGACGAGATCCTCAGGCCGGTCCCCGTCTCATCGAACATCGCGTCGTTGATCTCGAAGTCGATATGCGCGGCATTGGAACCTTCCACACCCTTACCCGCAACATCCATAACCATACCAGGCATGAATTCGCCCGTTACCGGGTCGCGCTTACCGTACGGATCCTCTGTCAGGCCCGTGATGATCGCGCTTCCGCCGGCTTCGTTATCGTCATAATTGTACCAGTACCAGCCGAACTTGTTCTTGCGGGGGCTCTCATCGTAATCGTCAAAGTCGGAGATCAGCTGATGGGGTGTCGGCAGCGTCTTCCCGGCGCAAGTACGGCACTCGTCGGCGGGGATGTAGAAATCGTTGTTGATACCCGAACCAACGAATTTGATATTGTCGATGAGCAGTGTGCCGCCTTTCAAAGTAGCGTTTTTGTCTCCGTTAATTTGCCACGCGAGCTTTGTAGCGTTGGCCGGATTGAAGTTGAACGCCTTGCCCCACCACCCATCCTGTTTAAGATCGCCGGCCGAACCCATTACCTGCGATGAAGTCGGGGAACCGGGAACCGTCGAACCAATAGTTACACCGTTATAGTTGACAACAGGCTTAATTTTGACCTTATGCGTCTCCCAGGCGCCGCTCGCCGTGATCCCTAAATAGTAGGCGTTGGCAGGGTTGCAGCCCTTGTTCTTAGGCTTGTCGGCCTCACCCGACGCCGCGGGCACGCAGCCGTGGGTCGATGTACCGTAAGGAGGCGCCGGGCCGTAAATTCCGGTCGGCGAATTCTCGGTAGTTTCCACCTTAAAGTAAACTACGGCGTCTTCAGGCGCCCACATGTCGAATTGGATTTCATCGACATTCGCGAATGACGCGCCAAAGCCTTTATCGTCGTTCGACGACAGAATGGTGCCCATACCTATAACAGGATATGTTACGGATTCTTTAGTTACCAAATCGGCAAAATCAACGAACTCCATCGCGGCAACATAGCTGCCCCGCGCGGTGCCGGGAGCCTGGGAACCCGAATACTTGGCGCTCGTCTGCGCGATAAACGACATCGCACCGTACTCGTCCCCGGGGCCGGCATTCGTTATAACCGCTGTGGGATTAGTGGTAACCATGCCCAGAAGTTCGTCCAAGTCATCGCCGACATAGTAGTACCAGTACTGGCTAACCTTGTTAGCGTTGTCGCCGTCCTCAAGATCGTCAAGTATAAACTGCTGAGCAAACGCGCCCCCAGCCATCATCAGAGCCGCGGTAAGCCCCGCTACTACCCGCTTAGTAAAACGTCCCATAGTCCCATACTCCTTCATTGGGTTAAAGTTAGGTAAAGTTTAATTTAAAGTAATACTCTTTATTATTTGACTGCTAAATACGCCTAAAAAGCCTTCCCCCCTCAGGTTAGACAATAGATCCGGTCTGACTGTTACAGAAAAATTTCAACTCCGCTGCCGCGGGGAGACACATCTTATATAACATAATAGATGGCCGCCGCGAATACAAGTTTTTTGTAAAAAAATTACTATTTTTAATATAACCCCAAAAAAACAAAAAAGCAAGCGTTTTTTTACAAAAAAAAGTAAATAGGCCAAAATCCTATCAAAAAACGCGCTATTTTGATGCCGAACAGCGGCCGGGCCGGGGGTGCCCGCGCATTTGGAACCGCCGCGGGGGCGTTTTAGACAAACGGGGAGAGCCTCCTAAGCTTGTCCACGATCCCCGGCATGGCGGAGACCACCCTGTCTACGTCTAAATCGTTGTTATATATGCTCAAAGAGAACCTGGTGGAACTGTGGGCGTAGGTATATGGGATGCCCATGGCCATCATCACGTGGGAGGGTTCAAGGGAGCCTGTGGTGCAGGCCGAGCCGGAGGAGGCGGCAATCCCCGCGTCGTCGAGGTGGAGGAGGACCGCCTCGCCCTCAATCCCCCCGAAGCTGATGTTCGTGGTGTTTGGGAGGCGGTTTTCGGGGTGGCCGTTTAGTTTCGCCCCGGCGCATTTTGCCAGCAGTTCGCGCTCCAAGCGGTCGCGCAGGGCCCTTACCCGGGTGTTTTCTTCCTCCATCCGCCCGAGGGCCAGCTCGCAGGCGCGGCCTAATCCTATTATATACGGCACGTTCTCGGTCCCCGCCCGCGCCCCGCCCTCCTGGTGCCCGCCGTGGATGAGGGGGGCAACGGGCGTACCGGCCCTGAAGTATGCGGCGCCGATACCCTTGGGGGCGTGCAGCTTGTGGCCGGAAATGGCGAGCATATCGGCAGGGACCTCTTTCACGTTGATGCGCACCTTGCCGGCCGCCTGCACCGCGTCGGTGTGGAACGTACCCCCCCTGGCCTTGACCGCCTCCGCCATCTCGCGGATGGGGAAGATAACGCCGGTCTCGTTGTTCGCCCACATCATGGAGGCTAAGGTGCCGGGGGCGATCTCCAGACTGTCCAGCGCGCTTGGGGATATCATCCCCTCGCCGTCTACCGGCAGCTCGGTGAGCGGCACTCCCCTGCCGTCCCTCAGAAACCGCGCCGTATTCCTGACCGCCGGGTGCTCGACCGCCGAGGTGATGATCCTGGTTTTACCGCCGTGTTCCCTGTAGAACCCCTTGATGGCCATGTTGTCGCTCTCGGACCCGCAGGAGGTAAAGACAATCTCGCCGGCGCTTGCCCCTATGAGCGCGGCGACCTGCTCCCGCGCCCGCTCCACGAGGCGGCGTACCGTCCCGCCGAAACTGTGGATGCTCGAAGGGTTGCCGTAGCGGTTTCCGAAGAACGGCATCATAGCCTCTATGACCTCGGGGGCGGTGCGCGTTGTTGCGTTGTTGTCGAGATATATTGTTTCGGTATCTGCTGCCACTTTCAAATTACCCCTTGTCGTCTACGTGGCGCATGAAGAGCACAACATTTGAGACCGCCAGAACAATGAGCATGGCGGCTTTGGCCCAGTTGACCGCCCCGCTCACGGCCTTTACGGCGGTGTGCATCTTGCGGCAGTAGAATAAGCGGATAACGGACGAGAGGGCCTCAAATATCACCACGAGGACCCAGAGGACGGTCAGGCCGGAGAGTATGTTTTTGGGTTTTATGCGCATTGCTCCCTCCACTTGGCGTAATTGATTTTGTACACCTCGTCAGATTCGGCCCGCAAGACCTCTTCGATATACTCCGTCGGCATATTTACGATGTCCCCCATGTGCCGCATCATTTTTTTTGGATCCCGCATCCATCTCTCCACCCGGTTTTCAACATGCATTTTTTTTCTCTCTTCCGACTTTGTATCTACCGGCATTTGAACATCGTTCCTTATGTCTTCCTCCGTGGGGAGTAATGTAGGCCGGTAGCCCAGCCTTCTGAATTCCCTTAACATCCCCAATTCGCTTATAATAAATTCCCGGTGATACTTCTTGGCCTGTTCCCGTACTTCAGGGTTAGGATTATTCGTTATAAGCCGGTCATATTCAGTTACCATAATAGGTTCCCTCCTTTACCCTGTTAAAGTAATCCTGCATTAGCTTTAAAGCACGTATTTTTTCTTCTTTCGGCATTTTTGGCGTCTTCTTTACAAACCCATTCGTAACAATAACTTTACGGTCATCAACAAAAAACGACAAATATCTGTCCGGTTGTGGTTTAAACGCAAATATTTTATCTTTTTCGCATCTGAATCTCGCCTTACCATGAATTATTCCCATATCAGCAATCTCTTTAACCAATTTCATAAATTTTGCTTGCTGATTCTCCGGCGTTTCGAGAAAAAATTCGTATGCGACGCTTTTCCCCCGGCGGTCGTAATACCACTCCGCCGTGAACTTACTACCAATATAAATTATGCACGTCTCCCTGTCCATCTTTTTTTATCCTTTTTGGTTAATTGTTACAAACCGCCGTTATTTCGCGTAGCCCGCCGATACCCCCTTCGACCACCCCAGAAACGGGTGGTTTACCGCCGCGGCGGAGCCTGTCAGCGGGAATTTGTCTACCGAGAGGCCGAAGCCTATCATGGTCGGGTTGGACGCAATCGATGCCGACAGGGCGAACGCGGCGCCTATCCTGTACTCCTGGGCGAGGACGAAGCGCAGGGGGGAGGCGTCGGAGGGGGTTATCCGCGCCATGACCCCCTGGGAGCCGTAGCGGTTGCGGGCGGTGCAGACGCGGGCGGTTACCGATAGGGCCGGGCCGGCGAAAGGGTCGCCGGAGGGCAGCACCGTCAGCCCCCCGGCGGCAATATCAACGCTTAACCGGCTGGTACGGAGGAGGACCGTCGCCCCGGCGGCGGATGAGGCGCGGCTTCTTGGGGGCGATTCCGCCGAAAATTGAGGGGCTTCCGGCACCCGCCCCGTCAGCCCCGTGAAATACATCTCCCCGTCGAGGCTGAATGAGAGGGACCGCCACTGGGCGCCCGCAGACAGAAACGCCATCTGTTCATAGTAAAGCCCCATAACGTCCAGCCGCGTCAACGACAATTTACCGATGACCGGCCCCGCCACCCCGAATCCCCCCACGCCATACCGCGCCGCCGACCCCCCGCCGTGGTAGCTCACC
>WQRV01000083.1 GCA_009786575.1 Chitinispirillia bacterium
CCGGCATTGATATTAACGAATGTTATTCAAGAAAAGAAATTATCAACTTTAACGATGTTGACATTTCAGTAATATCGCGGGATGACCTAATTAAAAACAAACGGGCAACTGGCAGAACTATGGATATCGCGGATGCTGAAAAAATCGAAAAATATCAACACTGAACAGTGGAGTTGATGGAAGAGATGGTGGCGGAGCGGGGTAATTTTTTTAAAAACAGAAATTTGGAAGAGCTATGATCGTTAACTATACCAACGAACACTTCAAAGACGTCTTCGATGTCATCCACAGGACCATCGAGGCAACCTATCCTAAATATTACCCCCGCAGCGCGGTGGATTTTTTTCATGAGCATCATTCGGAAGAGAAGATGCGGGCGCAGATGCCGGAGGAGGTTACGCTGGTTTTGGAGGCGGACGGCAAAGTCTTGGGTGTGGGCTCGGTACATGGGAATGAGGTTAAGCGGTTTTTTATATTGCCGGAGTATCAGGGCAGGGGGTATGGTAAGGTGTTGCTGGCGGAACTTGAAAAACGTGTTGACTGCGGCAGTTACGATGTGTTGACGCTGGATGCGTCTTTAGGGGCTGTGGATTTTTATCGGAGGTGTGGGTTTGTCTATAAGGATTACAAAGCTATCAGTTTGCCGGACGGGGGTTATCTGTGCTACGTGGAGATGATTAAGCATATCAACGAAAATTATCGGATCAACTATGATAACAGGGTATTCATAAACGTCGAAAATACCGATAACGGCGAGGTTGACGGCGAGACGCGGTTCTATTATCATCAACAAAAAAATATTATCTGGGCTGAATATTACGGCGGGGCGGTCAGGAGGGGATTTTTGCTGGGGGTGGTTGAACCGAACGGAGAGCTTGCGTTTAACTATCAGCACATAAACACAAATAACGAGGCGCGGACGGGCAGGTGCCGGTCGGTCCCGAAAATTTTGGATGACGGGCGGATTGAATTGTTGGAAAAGTGGGAGTGGACGAGCGGCGACGGGAGCGCGGGCGAGTCTGTGCTGACGGAAGTTCGTCTGAGTGAAACTGGGGTGCCCTAACCACATACATCGGCAATTCCGGGGCACGATTAAACGCCGCGCCCGTACCGCCCTACGACTGCACGACAACCGTGATGTCGTCGGACGGTACGGGCGCAGCGTTTAATCGTGGAACCTGCAAACAGGCGGCTGTACAACTATATTTAATTGCTCTTGCCCCGCAGATATTTTTGCAGTACCCCGAAGAACTCTTCTATGTCAACCGGTTTGCCTACGTGGGAGTTCATTCCCGATTTTATGCACTTTTCGATATCCTCCTTGAATACGTTTGCGGTCATGGCTATAATGGGCACGGTTTGAGCGTTGGGGAGGGAAGACGCCCTGATTTTTTGGGTTGCCTCGTAGCCGTCCATCTCCGGCATCTGTACGTCCATGAGGATGAGGTCGTAGCTTTCGGGCGACTGTTCGAATTTTGACAGCGCCTCGGTACCGTTTTCGGCGCAGTCTATCTCGATGAGGGTCGGTTCGGTCAGCACGGTTATTATTTCGCGGTTGATGGCTACGTCTTCCGCGAGCAGGATTTTGTACCCTTTGAAGATGCCGCGGTAGTCGGCTTTCTCCTTCTCGGGCAGGCTGGACATGCCGATGGCCTCTGTTATCGCATCGGCGATTGCGGAGGGGAAGAGGGGCTTGGAGAGGAACTTGTCTACGCCCGCTTTTTTCGCTTCGTCGGCGATGCTGCTCCACTCTGCGGCGGAGATCATTATTATGATTGCGTCGCCGGGGGATTCGGTTTTTGCTTTCAGTTCTTTAGCGAGTTTTATGCCGTCCATGCCCGGCATTTTCCAGTCTACAAAGTATATCTGGTACAGCCCGTTCTTTCCTATGCAGGCGAGCGCTTCCTCGCCGCTGCGCGCGGTGTCGCACTTTGTGCCGAAACCCTGCATAACTTCGGTGAAGTAGTCGAGTATCTCCTGATCGTCGTCTACTACCAGAATGGAGATGTTGCCCCAGTTCACACCGGACTCCGCCAGCGGCGGGCTTTTTTTCGTGCCGCGTTTCGCCTTGAACGTAAACGAGAACGACGACCCCTTGCCAACCTCGGATTCGAGGTTGATGGTACCGCCCATCAGCTCCACAATGTTTTTGGAGATGGCGAGGCCCAGGCCCGTGCCGCCGAACTTGCGCGTGGTTTTTGAATCGGCCTGCTGGAACGAGCTGAAGAGCTTTTTCTGCACTTCTGGACTTATGCCGATACCGCTGTCCTTTACGGTGATACGTATCGTGTACACGCCGTCTTCCTCTCCGGCAAAGCGGGCGTCGAGTTTTATAGTGCCCTCTTCCGGCGTGAACTTTACCGCGTTGCCGAGCAGGTTGGTGATGACCTGCGCGAGCCGCTGGTCGTCGCCGACAAGCGCCCGCGGGATAGACTTGTCGATGTACACGTTCAGCTTCTGTTTCTTCTCGTCGGCGCGGAAGCCCACTATGAGGATGACGCGCTGGAGCATCTTTTCAAAACTGAACTCTTCGTACGACAGCTCAAACATCTTCGCCTCTATCTTCGACATGTCGAGGATGTCGTTGATGACGCCCAGAAGGTGCTGCGACGCGTTTTCTATCTTGTCGAGGCAGTAGTCTTTGCGCGATATGTCGTTTGCGGATTTCCCTATGCAGGTCATGCCGATTATGGCGTTCATAGGCGTGCGTATCTCGTGGCTCATGTTCGCGAGGAACGCGCTTTTTTGCTTGCTCTCTTCGTCGGCCTTTACCTTGGCCCTGCCTGTGCGTATCAGGACTATGATAAGCGTTGCCGCGAGTACCGCGCCGAGGGTACAAAGGACGATGAGCATTTCGGTTGTGCCGCGGTAGTAATTCTTTTTGGGGGAGAGGAGGATCAGATGCCAGCCGTTGGGGAGTGTACGGGAGAAGACGACTACATCGTCGCCCTTCCAGTTTTTCAGAGGCTTTTCGTAAAGATCTTTGCCTGCCATCAGGTCGTTTGCGTATTTTGAGAGCGGGAGGTTCGGATCGGTTATGCGTTTGCCTATAAAGTCACGGTTTACATAGGAGAGCACCGTCAGGTCCTTGGCGATGAGCGCGCCGTACCCGCCTTCGCTGAGCGCCGCCTTCGCAACAATCTCCCCGATCTTCTCCAGCGACACGTCTATGCTGACTATGCCTACGCGCTTGTCATCTTTGCCGTGGATGCAGCGCGCGTATGTGATGATATACGTGTTGGTCATATAGTCTACGTACGGGGCTGTTTCGATGATTTCGTCGTGGTGGCTCGAAGACTCTTTATACCACTCCTGCTCTGTCGGCACAAAGTCTGCCGTTGGGACCCAGTCGATCTTGTCGCTGTATATGAAGCGGGCGCTGTCCCCAAACGCCTCGAAGTAGCCGTATACCCCGTTGAGGTTTTTCAGCCCCGACTCGCCGGATATGATGTATTCGCTGCTGACGTTGACGTAGTACTGCAGGTTCTCGGCGTTGCCGTCGAGTATCATTTGCCGCGCAGCCTGCGAGAAACTGCCCAGAAGCACCCTCGAGGAGATAAGCTCCGACTCTATCTGCTGCTGCGTAAACGAGAGCACGCTTTCGGCGTTGCTGATCAGGTTTTCGCGGACGGTCTTGCTGTTGAACGTGTAGCTCAACACGACCATTACCGTAAACGCAAGCAGCGTGAATATGATCTGCAGATACAACGGATTGATTTTTACTTTCATCGCTTAACGCTCCCCCGCATCGTTTATGATACTTTTTCTAACTTTGCGATTGCCGGTTCCGTACCGCTCAATCCTGCGGCAGATACTTCCGCAGCACTCCGAAGAACTCATCGATATCTACCGGTTTGCCTATGTGGGCGTTCATTCCCGCTTCGAGGCACTTGTCTATGTCTTCCTTGAAGACGTTGGCGGTCATGGCGATAATGGGGATCTCTTTGGCGGATGCGTGGGATGACTCCCTTATTTTGCGGGTAGCGTCGTAGCCGTCCATCTCCGGCATTTGTAAATCCATAAGTATCAAATCGTAATAGCCAACGGCCGACCGCCCGAACTTTTCGGCGGCCTCGAGGCCGTTTACGGCGTAGTCTACCTCAAGGAGTGTGGGCTCTACGAACACGTTTATTATTTCGCGGTTTATCTCAACGTCTTCCGCAAGGAGCACCCTGTGGCCCTTAAATATGCCGCCGTAGTCTGTCTCTTTATCCTGCGGCAGCTTGCTCACCCCTATCACCTCGGCGATCGCGTCGGATATCGCCGACGGGAAGAGCGGCTTGGACAGAAATTTGTCTATGCCCACGCTCCGCGCCTCGGAGGCGATGTTGCTCCACTCGGCGGCACTTATCATTATTATAACAGCGTCTTCCGGCGATTGCGTTTTCGCCTTTATCTCCTTTGTCAACTTCACGCCGTCCATGTCCGGCATTTTCCAGTCTACGAAGTAAATATTGTACAGCCCGTTCTTCCCGATATTATCCAGCGCCTCTTTGGCGCTCGCCGCGGTATCGCACTTTGTCCCGAACCTTTGCATGATTTCGGAAAAGTAGTCGAGTATCTCCTGATCGTCGTCTACCACCATAATGGACACATTGTTCCAGTTCACGCCGATATCCGATAAACCCGGAGCCTTCCGCGTTCCGCGCTTTGCTTTAAACGTAAACGAAAACGACGATCCCTTGCCGGGCTTGGATTCAAGCTCAATCGAGCCGCCCATCATTTCAACAATATTCCGGGATATCGCAAGCCCAAGCCCGGTGCCGCCGAACTTGCGCGACGTGCGCGAGTCGGCCTGCTGGAACGAGCGGAAGAGGAGGTGCTGCTGCTCCTTGCTTATGCCGATGCCGTTATCCTTGACCGTAACGCGAATTTTGAATACACCGTCTTCCTCACCAACAAAGCGGGTGTCGAGCTTGATCTCCCCCGACATCGGCGTGAACTTTATCGCGTTGCCGAGGAGGTTGGTGATGATCTGCGCCAATCGCTGGTCGTCGCCTACAAGCACGCGCGGTATAGATTTGTCTACGTATACGTCGAGCCTCTGCTTCTTCTCGTCGGCGCGGAACCCTACGATGTTCACAACACGCTGGAGCGTCTTCTCGAACTCAAAATCCTCGTTTGACAGCTCGAACATGTTCGCCTCTATCTTAGACATGTCAAGAATATCGTTGATAACGCCCAGAAGGTGCTGCGACGCATTCTCGATTTTGTTGAGGCAATAGTTCTTGCGCGACAGCTCCTGCGCCTCTTTCCCTATATACGTCATGCCGATGATCGCGTTCA
Source organism: Chitinispirillia bacterium (assembly GCA_009786575.1). Lineage (GTDB taxonomy): Bacteria > Fibrobacterota > Chitinivibrionia > Chitinivibrionales > Chitinispirillaceae > GUT77. Next base: position 5,287 of record WQRV01000083.1, read on the forward strand.
TTGGGGTGCGTATTTCGTGGCTCATGTTTGCCAAAAACGCGCTCTTCTGCCTGCTCTCCTCGTCGGCCTTCTGCCTTGCCCTGTCTATGCGGATCAGCACCATAATAAGCCCGGCCGCGAGTATAGCGCCCAGAACGCACTGCATTATCAGCATACGGGTAGTGCCTATGTAGTATTTATCCTTGGGCGACAGAAGTAAAATGTGCCAGCCGTTTGGCAGCTTGCGGGCGAAGATGATAACATTCTCGCCTTTCCAGTTCTTCATAGACCGCTCGTAAAGATTTTTCCCCTGCGTAATGTCGTCCGTAAACTGCGAGAACGGAAGGTCCAGATCGCTCAGCCGCTTCCCTACATAATCGGGGTTTGCGTGGGCGAACAGGGTCAGGTCCTGCCCGGCAATCGCGCCGTACCCGCCCTCAATGAGCGCGGAGTTGACGGCAATCTCCCCGATTTTATCTAACTGGACATCTATGGCGACTACCCCCAGCCGGTTCCCGTCGGAATCGGTAACGCAGCGCGAGTACGTGATGATGTACGCGTCCGTCATAAGGTTGACATACGGCTCCGTTTCAAAAACTTTCCCGCAATTGGCCGCCGCCCCCTTGTACCACGGCCTCTCGGCCGCGTCATACCCGGCCGGCGGGACCCAGTCGATGCCGTTCATGAAGACGGGTTTGTCGGATACCTTCTCAAAATAGCCGTAGAAACCGGTAGAGTTGTGAAGGCCGGACTCTTCCGAGATGGTATACCTGCTTATGACGTTGATGTAGTGCTGAAGGTTGGCGGCATTGCCGTCGGCGATCATCTGCCGCACCGTCTGCACGAACCCGCCCAGGTGCATTTTATAGGCGATAAGTTCCGACTCTATCTGCTGGTGGGTAAACGAGAGCTCGCTTTCGGCGTTTTTGAGCAGGTTGGCGCGCACCGTGCGGCTGTTGAAGGCGTGGCTAAGCACCGCCATCACCGCGAACGCAAGCAGGGTGAACACTATCTGCCAATATAACGGCTTAATTTTCAATCTCTTACGCACTATATCCGAGATCCCGTGTGTATGGTGAATAATCGCACACCCGCCTATGGGGTAATTATAGTATTATAGCCGCGGAAAATCCAAGGGTTTCGGTAAAAATTTTGCAGTAACGGGCCTGTTGCATCATATTAAACCTGACCGAAGGATGCATAACAGCATATTATTGGGCCAGCCTGAAGCCGATATTGTTTCCCCGCGTCCCCGGCGGCATGCTTGCCCGGCTGGCGACGCGGCAACTCTTCGCCACGCTGCTCCAGCCCCCGCCGCGCAGCACCCGGTCGTCCCCCTCGGGCTTCCCGCCGTACTCGCCGTATTTGTCGCTGACCCATTCTGAGACATTGCCGCTCATGTCGTGTATTCTCAGTTCGTTGGATTTTCGGGTGCCGGCCCAGGTGGTTCCGCTGGTCCGGGCGTACCAGGCGACCTCTTCGATGTGGTTGCTGCCCGAAAACTTGTATCCCCGGCTGGATGCCCCGCCGCGGGCAGCGTACTCCCATTCGGCCTCTGTGGGCAGGCGGTAGTTCTGTCCGGTCATGCCGTTGAGCTTTGTGATGAACTGCTGCGCTTCCCGCCAGCTGATCCGCTCTATGGGCAGATTGTCGCCCCTGTAGTAGGCCGGGTTTGTGCCCATTACCCGCTTCCACAAGTCTTGCGTTACCTGGTATTTGCTTATGGAGAAGCTGCCGACGGTTACGCTGCGCACGGGATGCTCGTCGTCGCTGCAGTTGTCGCCCTGCTCGGCGGTGCACCCCATAGTGAACGTGCCGCCGGGGACGGGTACCATCTCTATGTTAATATCAATACCGGCCTTACGGGGTTGGGCCGCAGCGCCCCGGATTGCCTCCTGCGGCGCGGACGGCTGTTCAGGCTCTGTATGCGTTGCGGCGTATCTGTTCTGCAGGCCGATGAGCTCCGTCCGCAGCGAGTCCCGCGATCTAATGGCCTTGCGTGACAGGGTGTTAAGGCTGTCGTACATATGTTTATAGTGTTGCACCTCCGCCAGCTCGCGTTTCAGCCCGCCCTGCCCGGCAAAACCGGTGATGATGAGGATCAGGCTGGCAAGGAGTACGGCGGCAGCGGTGTAAAGCGTTGATTTATTTATGTATTTACGGTATCTTTCGAGGTTGACCTGCAGGCGTTCGGTGGTGTTGTCCCGTTCGGAGATCTTGCCCATATACTTTTCAAGTGTTGCCTCTGCGTGTATCCGGCCGGCCCGTTCTTCCTCCAGCTGTGTTTTCAGCGTTTTTAACTCTTCCCCCGGAACAGCACCGAGCGCCGGGCCGCCCTCCTCCTGCGCGGGCGCAGCAGGTTTGGCGGGTCCGGGGGGTGCAGCCGCTCTGGAGCGGAGCACCTCCTCCATAGTCACAATCTTGACGGGCAGGACACTCCCGCATATCGCGCATTTTCTGGCGTTATCCTGGTTCGCGGCTTCGCATTTCGGGCATTTCATCATGATCAAATTAATATAATTAACGGGCGCGGCATTACACAAATTTTAGTTGGATATTCCGGCCATACCGGCCGGGGGCGGAAGCGGCCCGGGCCGGAGCCTTCCGCAAAAATATTTTTTTCCGGTATGATTTTTACCACAGCGTCCCCACCCATATACTATATTAGATGCGACCAGATATTCCGCAGTATTTAAAGATTCGGGCAAACCCGGGGAAGCATCTGAGGGCGCTTTAGCTTACGCAGATCGGAAAACTGCAAGTGAAACATTACCCGTATTACAAGGTTTATGAGGCAAGGGACCTGCGCGACCTGGTGCGCCGCGGGGCGGACACCGTGCCGGACAAGGCCGCATACGCTTACTATCTGGGCGAGCGCGTAGTCAGCCACTCGTACGCGCAGTTCCGCTCAGACGTGGAGAGCCTTGGCACCTACTTCTACTCGGTGGGCCTGCGCGACGGCGCGAAGATCGCGGTGATCGGCGAAAACTCGTACTACTGGATCCTGGCCTACTTTGCCGCGGCGACCGGCGGGAATATCATCGTGCCGCTCGACAAAGAGCTGCCGCCGGACGACCTCCAGGAGGTCCTGAAGGCAAGCGGCGCTGAAGCGGTGGTCTACTCCGACGACTACGCCGATACATTCGAGAGCTTCAGCGAGAACACCCAAAAACTCAAACTCAGCGTGCAGCGCTACATCAACATGAAGTCTGACCTGCCGCTCGCGCTATCCGATGGCGCCGATATGGTATCGCGCGGCGAGCGGGCGTTTATAGACCACGAGCTGGACCCCGAGGCCGTGTGCGCGATAGTCTACACCTCCGGCACCATGGGCCTCTCCAAGGGCGTTATGCTGACTAACAAGGGCCTCGTCACCACCACCCGCGGGTCGATACGCACCGCGTGGGTTTACGGCGATACGGTGCTGGTTTTGCCGCTGCACCACACGTACCCGCTCGCGGCGAGCGTGCTTCCGCCGCTCTTCAGCCGCGCAACCTGCTTTATAAACTCCAGCCTCAAACACGTGCTGCGCGACATACAGGCCGGCAAGCCGCAGTTTATGAGCGTTGTCCCGCTCTATGTAGAATCGTTCTACAAAAAAATCTGGGATAACATAAAGAAGCAGGGGAAGGAAAATCTCGTAAGAAAAATGTTCGCGGTGAGCAACGGGGTGAAAAAAATTGGGCTGGACCTGCGGCGGGTATTATTCAAGTCTGTGCAGCAGGCGTTTGGCGGTAAGCTCGAAACGCTTGTTAGCGGCGGCGCGCCTCTTAAAAAGGAGTACATTGATGAGTTCATGAATTTCGGCATACAGATTATAGAGGGGTACGGCATAACCGAGTGCTCGCCGGTCGTGGCGCTGAACCGCACCAAGTTCTACAAACCCGGTGCCGTGGGGATCGCTCTGCCCCAGGTTGAGGTTAAAATCTTTGACATAGACAAAGACGGCGAGGGCGAAATCTGCGTACGCGGCGACGTGGTGATGAAGGGCTACTACAACAACCCGCAGGCCACGGAAGAAGCGTTCACCGGCGGATGGTTCCGCACAGGCGATATCGGGTATATGGACGAAGACGGTTTTATATTCATCACCGGGCGGAAGAAGAACGTGATCATCCGCGCCAACGGCAAAAACGTGCACCCCGAGGAACTGGAGGCAAAGCTCGGCGTTATTGAGCATATTCAAGAAATCGCCGTTTACGGTGAAGATGAAGACATAGTCGCGGAAATATTCATAGACCCCGAGCAGGACAGAAAGCCCTGCGAAAAGCTGATTGCCAGGCGGGTCAAGGAGATTAACGAGGGGCTGCCGATATACAAGCGGGTGAACAAGGTGAAGTTCAGGGACGCGGAGTTTGACAAAACTACCACGCGGAAGATTAAGCGGTATAATTTGAAGAAGATTAAAGAGTAAATACTATGGGATTATGTTTTGTCGCGTCAAGGTTAAGGTCAAAATCAAATTATTATGGGATTATGGTTTGTCGGTGTATCTGATCGCGCCGAGCCAGCCCTGCGCGCGTTGGTACGGTGCGGCGCCGGCGGGAGCATGCAATCACCGGCTTTCACAACTCGGCCGCCGAAGTATCCGTACTGAGAAGAGTACTCGCCGCCCGGCATTAGTGAAGTTTGCTGCATCGGTGCGCGGGTAAGTCAAAACCCTGATGCATAAGGCGTTGGCCGCATACCGACACCACCCGTCAAATTGCCCCCTCGGGAACTCCAAAAATGGCCCAAAAGACCTAAATTACCGCGATTTTAGGATTTTTACTACACCCTCAGAAAAAATTTGACAGACGGAATGTCACTAATGTATATTAGTGTATAGGTAATTTGGCGGGGCGGAGTTTTGGCTCTGCCGGTCTGCGGATTATTACATAGAAGGCGGCCTTGATGGTACTCGTGTTGGGCGCATTAATATTGCTCGCGTTTATTGCCACGCATACGTTGTCCACGTGCCACGCAAATTATCATTTGGCGCACATTCCCCGTAGGGGCGACCGTCCCCGGTCGCCCGCCAGCGTACGGGTTGCGGTATACGTTGAATCATACGCATTTTCGCAATTCAAGCACGGGCGATCGGGGACGATCGCCCCTACAAAATCGTCTATTTTTATCATCCATTACACCAATAAATTATCATTTACCATATCCCCCAAAGACAGGAGCCCTTATTAAATGAAGAGGCTGACCCTATTTTTAATTATGCTGTTCACCGCTACCGCCCTGGCCCAAGACCCCGTCTACGTTATGGAGGATTTCCGGTCGGAGCTGATAGCCGTTACGTTTGAGGACACCGGCACGGCCCTCACGCCGAAATCATCCGCCGCGACAAGGCGCAACGCTGCCTATGTAGCCGGCAGAGTGATTCTGGCGGGCGGTATAACCATTCACATTTTATTTTAAATTAAAAAAAGGACAAAAAGGACATGAGGAACAATAAGGATTTTTCATACAAAATTGGTGGATTGATCTGCCTGATCATCGCGGCATCTCTCTTTACCTGCGAGAAAGTCCCCGACCATTGCGGTGGCAAGGGGCCGGAGACGTGGTACAACCCCGATTACCAATTCTGCTTCGCCGGCAAAGCGCGCGACCTTTGCGGCGGGAAGAGGTACAACCCGCTGACGGATGTCTGCGAGCACCATATTCTGGGCACGAGGTGCGCCGACGAGAGCTTTGTGCCGATGGGCGCCCCCTGCGCGGGGTACACGTTGACAACGGCCACAGTCCCAGCCGTCGGCGGTATCATAACACGTACCGAAGAGGGGCCGAATTATCCCGCCGGATATGACGTTATCCTGATAGCTGAGCCATCGGAGGGATACACGTTCGCCGGATGGGCGGGTGCGCAGGCATCCCAAAGCAACATGATCCCGGTCAAGATGGACGCCAACAAGCCGATGGTGGCCATGTTCAATAAAATAGGAGAAAGCGGTGCCGGGATGTACACGCTCTTTGCCTCCGCGTTCCCGGAAAACGGCGGTACCGTTACGTACCAAAACGGCCCCGACTACGCCGCCGGAACGCAAGTAACCGTAACCACCGAGGCAAAGCAGGGCTACACATTTACCAGCTGGTCCGGCGCGTCAACATCGACATCCCTCTCTGTCCCCATTACAATGAATAGCGGCAAAACGCTTGTCGCAATGTTTACACCAATGGTGTACACGCTCACGGTCAACGCCGTCCCGGAAGAGGGCGGCGCGGTGTTCGTAGACGGTACCGCGCTGATGGGAGCCGCGCCGCAGAACGCCGGGACAACGGTAACCGCTCTGGCCCGCCCGGCAGAGGGCTACGTGTTTGCCGGATGGTCGGGGGCGGCAAGCGGCAATGCCTATTCAACATCAGTTACCATAACCAGCAGCACAACAACGCTTACCGCCACGTTCCGGCGCGACGAAACGGCCGACCCGTGCGCCATCTCGCCGGAAACTACGCCGGGATGTACAGGATATAGCCCGTGCCTCGGCCTGACAAGCGCCTCTCCGGGGTCGCAGTGCTGTATCACAAATCCGTTGTTTAACGGATGCGGAGGGAATGTTGGAGAGATTCAGATGGTGTTTGTGCAGGGTGGGACGTTTACTATGGGGTGTACGGATGACGAATGTTATGAGTGGGAAATGCCATCGCATCAAGTTACACTAACCAAAGATTTTTACATAGGCAGGTATGAGGTTACGCAGGCGCAGTGGATGGTGGTGATGGGTACCAATCCCTCGAATTTTACGGGGGATAATTTACCTGTTGAGACTGTTAGTTGGAATGACATTCAGGATTTTATTACAACATTAAATTCAAAGACAACGGGCAGGGTATACCGATTGCCAACGGAAGCGGAGTGGGAATATGCGGCCCGTGGCGGTGCGAGTAGTGGAAGTTATAAATATGCCGGAAGTAATACCATTGATAATGTTGCGTGGTATGGGGATAACATTCCCAGCCAAACAAGCGGCAACAATGGATATGGGACTCAACCTGTTGGTACCAAGACTCCAAATGAGTTGGGTATCTATGACATGAGCGGAAATGTGTGGGAATGGGTTAATGATTGGTATGGGAGTTACACGTCAGATGCGAAGACGAATCCTACAGGACCGCCTACGGGCTTCGGCCGCGTGATGCGCGGGGGCAGTTGGGACTTCGTTACGTGGGGCTGCCGGGTGTCGGGTCGTTACAGCTTCTACCCCGACTATCGCTACGACTACGTAGGCTTCCGCCTTGCTTATTCTTCCCCCTGAGTTCACTAACGGGGATAAAGCCGGAGCAGCGTACGGCAGCGCGGAGCGTCTGCCTACGCTTGCTTCGGCGGCGGTTGGTGGTTAGGTTTTGACTTGTAATATTGTCGCCGCACGGCGGTTATTGAATTTTTAACTTTTGGGCTACGGAAAGGCGGTGGAAATTGTGGTAGTAGTGCGTTATGGAATTAGTAACCGTATTATGAATAAATCAAATTCAAAATGAACTGTAATTAAAGGAGCAAGAAGATGGAACACGTAGCATTTGAGCCTTGGGTTGGAAAAAATTACTCTAAGAATGGCTATGACGGTAAAAAAATATTGATATTGGGGGAAAGCCATTATTGCGATTCGTGTAGTGCTGCCGACAACGAAAAATGTTGTTCTGATATGACAAACAAGGTTATTAACGACTATTTGAACTACAAAAACGGCCGTGGGGATTTTGTCCCGTGGATGAATACGTTCACGCGGTTTACAAACGTGTTCTTGGATAAAACATGCGACACAGAAGAAATAAATAACTTCTGGAATTCCGTTATATTCTACAACTATGTTCAAAGAGAACTTGAGGGCCCGCGAAAATCGCCTACCAAGGAAATGTTTAAAATGAGCGAAAAAGCATTTTTTGAGGTATTGGATGAACATGCACCAGATATTATAATCGCCTGGGGAGAACGGTTGAATGGAAATATGCCGGACTGCGGCTATCCGGGTAAAAAAAGTATTTTTGGAGATGAACTTAAGGGGAAAATCTATTACTACAAAACAAAAACAAAAGATATTCTCATTTATTACATTGCACATCCCTCATCGACATATTTCAGTAGGGAGGAGTATGCAAAATATTTGAGGGAAGTACGAAAGCTATAATGGGTACGCACTCCCCGCCGTCCAGTGCTACGGCGGGGCTGGTGGTTGTGTGGTATCGGCCATGGTTGCTCCGGGGGGTGCGGGAGGTCCTTGAGTCCGGCATTTACTATTAGAACACGCTTTTTATAATGGCCTTGATTTCAGCGAACTTATCCGTGTCAAGCGTTGTTGTTTTATAGTTTACGCTTAGATTTTTCTTTCCGGAAAAAGGTTTTTGCAGTCTGTCAAGCAACACGGTTTTGGGCATATCACACAGAGCCCAGCATTCTTTTTTGGCTAAAATTCCAGGCATTGCGCCTTGGGGAATGAATACAGTATAACGAGTTTCTTGTTGTGGTTTTTGTGTCGTAAATGGCACGACCATTGCCATGCGGAGGCGTTTGGGCGCGTGTATTACAACGACGGGTCG
>WQRV01000084.1 GCA_009786575.1 Chitinispirillia bacterium
TCCCGCCGTACCCGGCTGCCACCAGATTCAACAGGCTATCGGCCCGCAAAGAGTCTGCCATCTGGTACCTGGCCACAATGGCCGCCGAAAGAAGCGACCTCGGCCTGACAGAGTCGGCCGCAGCGGTATCGGCAGCCAGCTCTATATAATAGTAATAGGCCGAGTCGGGGGCCTCAAGCTCAAACCGGAATAGCTCCGCTACCGAATAGCGCGCCTCGGCCGTCACGTTGCCCGACGAGTCGGGCGTACGCAACTCCTTGAGCCTGTTGAGCGCCCAAAGCCTGACAGACGCCTTGCCGCCGCCGGCCGCCCCAAACTTCACAGACTCCCCGAACGCCGCCTCGGCCTTCTCGTACTCGCCCAGCGACTGATAGATCTGCGCCAGTTCGTATGCCGTACGCCCGCACAAACTCAACGTGTCGGACTTGCCGGCAACGCGCCCGCACATAGCCCTGATCTCGTTAAACAGCGCGAGCGCCTCATCCATTCGGCCCATCCGGCGCAGCGTGACCGCCTTGTAATACATTATCTCGTACTTCTGCTCCGCGTACCAGCGGTTCTTCCGCATCGCCCCCAAATGGGCAAGCGCTGCGTCAAACGAATCCATGGCATCCAAGCAATAATAGATGCTGCGGTCTACCCTAAACATCAAAAGCGGGTACTTCTTGCTCCGGGGCGCGGCGCGCAGCAGGGCCAGCGCGTTGTCGTACTGCCGCAGCTCGTAGTTGAGGTCGGCCATCTTCAATATGATCTCAAGACGCTTATCGAGCGGCAAAAGCGCGCTCTTGCGCATCCCCTCCAAAAGCAGGAGCGCCTGCGACCGCCCGCCGCGCCGCATCGCTATCTCTACCAGAAGCATAGTTATCTCGTGGTCCCGGTCAAGCCGCGGATGCGTCTTCAGAAGCTCCAGCAAAATTTCCTCGGCAAGCGCCAGATTGTCCATCATAATGTGCGCCTTGGCCACATATATCATAGAAGGGGGTACCAGCGGGCTCTCGGGAAAATCCGTCTGCAGGTCGCGCATACGCCCCAGGCAGACCGGGAAATCCATCTTGTAGTACGAGGCCCGGCCCATCAGGTAGTGTGCCCGGTCCTGGTACTTCCGGTCGCGGGGATAAACCTCCATCATCTTGAGCGACTTCTTGATGGCCCGGTCGTAACTGGCGGCCATCTCGTCAGTAGGCTTTACCACGAGGCTGTCCGGAAAGTTGCGCATCAGGCGGATGTGCTTGCGCTGAGCAGAGGCGTAGGCCTCCTCGGCGTTGTAAAAGGTGTTAAGGTAGGGATGGCAGCTTGTCAACGCCATCAATGCCAATAACAACGGCAATAACAGCCCCCCCGGTAACATCTTGGGCGATGCCGGGAAAGACGGGGGCGGGGATGTCGGACGAACGGTCGGTTCCACTGCAATAAGCCCTTTTGGGTGTAAATCTTTATAATATACATTCAGGCCGGATGGCTGCGCAAATCCGGGGGCATAAAAAAATAACGCGCCTCGGCATTGCACAGGCTGCGAATATGCACCGGCAGCGTTTTGCGCGTCAAAACTCTGCCGCCGGGCAGGGCAGGCAAAAAAAATACTTTTTTATTTGACTTTCAAAATGGAATATATTATTTTTGTGGACTGTCAAATTTAAACACTGCGCGTAAAACCCCTAAAAACGCGCATATCTTTATGAGTTTCGGGGAAAAGGAAAGTTTATGCCGTACAACATCGAAAAGATGCGTAACATCGGGATCAGCGCCCACATTGATTCGGGCAAGACTACCCTGTCGGAGCGTATTCTGTTTTTCAGCAACAAGATCCACGCCATCCACGAGGTGAAGGGCAAGGACGGCGTCGGGGCGACGATGGACTCCATGGAGCTCGAGCGCGAGCGCGGGATCACCATCGCCTCAGCGGCGACCAACGTGACCTGGCGCGACCACGCCATCAACGTAATCGACACCCCGGGCCACGTTGACTTCACCATCGAGGTGGAGCGGGCGCTGCGCGTGCTCGACGGGGCGATACTTGTCCTCTGCTCGGTGGGCGGCGTGCAGTCGCAGTCCATCACGGTAGACCGCCAGCTCAAGCGCTACAAGGTGCCGCGCTTGGCGTTCGTGAACAAGTGCGACCGGTCGGGGGCCAACCCCTACCGCGTCACCCAGCAGCTGCGCGAAAAACTCGGCCACAACGCCGTAATGGTGCAGATCCCCATCGGCCTCGAAGACAAACTCGAGGGCGTCGTTGACCTCGTTACCATGAAGGCCGTATACTTCGACGGCAAGAACGGCGAACAGATCCGCGAGACCGACATCCCGGCCAATCTGATGGAGGAGGCGCAAAAGAAGCGCGACGAGATGCTCGACGCGGTCTCCATGTACTCCGACGAGCTTATGGAGAGCTGCCTCGAGGGCAACGTCAAGACCAACCAGATCATGGACGCCATCCGCAAAGGCACCCTGTCGCTCGACCTGACGCCCGTCTTCATGGGGTCGGCCTACAAGAACAAGGGCATCCAGAAGCTCCTCGACGCCGTCGTGGACTACCTCCCCAACCCCAACGAGGTAGACAATCAGGCGCTCGACCTGAGCAACAACGAGACCCCCGTCGCCATCAAGTGCGAGGAGGGCAAACCGATGGTCGCGCTGGCGTTCAAGCTCGAAGACGGCCAGTACGGGCAACTTACCTATATAAGGATATATCAGGGCGAGATCAAGAAGGGCATAGAGCTCACAAACACCCGCAGCGGCAGGCGGTTCAAGGTGGGCCGCCTCATCCGCATGCACGCCTCATCCATGGAAGACATCGACGGCGCGGGCCCCGGCGACATCGTGGCGCTCTTCGGCATCGACTGCGCGTCAGGCGACACGTTTACCGAAAAGGGGCTCAACTACGCGATGACGTCTATCTTCGTCCCCGAGCCGGTCATATCGCTCGCCATCAAGCCGTCCGACAAGAAGTCCTCCGACAACATGTCGAAGGCGCTCAACCGGTTCACGAAAGAGGACCCCACCTTCCGCACGTTCGTTGACCCCGAGTCCAACGAGACGATCATCCGCGGGATGGGCGAGCTCCACTTGGACGTCTACATCGAGCGCATGCGCCGCGAGTACAAGGTGGAGATCGAGACCGGCATGCCGCAGGTGGCCTACCGCGAGACTATCACCGCGGCCACCAAGTTCGACTACACGCACAAGAAGCAGACGGGCGGCTCCGGCCAGTACGGGCGGGTCGCTGGCATCATGGAGCCCAACGCCGAGTCCGACTACGAATTTGTAGACAACATCAAGGGCGGCGTGATCCCCATCGAGTTCATCCCCTCCTGCGACAAGGGCTTCCGCTCCTGCCTAAACAAGGGCAAGGTTATCGGTTTCCCCATCGTGGGCGTTAAAATGACGATCGACGACGGGCAGTACCACACGGTAGACTCATCCGACATCGCATTCCAGCAGGCGGCCATCGGGGCGTTCTGGCAGGCGTTCGAGAAGGCCAAACCGGAAATCCTCGAGCCCATCATGAAGGTAGCGGTCGAGACCCCTACCGAGTTCCAGGGGAGCGTTTTGGGCAGCGTGAACCAGCGCCGCGGCGTCATCATCGCCACCACTGAGGAGAACAATTTCTCGTCGGTCGAGGCCGAGGTGCCGTTAAGCGAGATGTTCGGCTACTCCACAGTGCTGCGCTCGCTTACGCAGGGCAAGGCTGAGTTCACGATGGAGTTCCTGAAGTACAACAAGGTACCGTCGAGCATCGCCGAGCAGCTCAAAAAGGCGCAGAAGGAAGAGAAGGAAAAGGAAGCGAAAAAGAAGTAGTTTTTTCACAAAAATATCATATATTATATGTATGGGGGGGTATTTCCCCCCTATACCCTAAAAAAAGGATTCTACAATGATAAGTCAGGAAATGATATCGCGCAGCCCGTTGCGCATTTTGGAGAAGTCTACCCACGGCGGGGTCGGAAAGGGTAATATAGGCATCATCGCGGCGCGCAAGGGGGTGGGCAAAACCGCTTGCTTGGTGCACATCGCGACCGACCAGCTCCTGCAGGGGAAGCACATCATCCACGTCTCCTTCGCCCCCAGCACTTCCCACATCATCTCGTGGTACGACGACATCTACCAGGAGGTAGCGCGCAGGCTCAACATCCAGAGCGAAACCGAAATCTACGAGAACATGAAGCGCAACCGCGTGATAATGAACTTCAAGCAGGGCGGGGTGGCAATCAACAAAATACTGTCCAGCCTCAAATCCATGATCTCGGAGGGGCACTTCGTGGCCGACAGCGTGATGATGGACGGGTACGATTTCTCCAAGTCGAGCCCCGAGGAGTTCGCAATGTTCAAGAAGTTCGCCCAGGACCTCCAGATCTCGGTCTGGTTCAGCGCCACGACCCACCGCGACGACCCGTCCAAAGACGCGAACGGCGTGCCGACGATGCTGACGCCTTATATGGCCGACACCTCGATTTTGATCCTCATGATACCGATGGGCAGCTACGTCCACCTGAATTTGGTCAAAGACCACGAAGTCTTCCCCTCGCCGGACAGCCTGCACCTCAAGCTCGACCCGCAGGTAATGCTTATCGCCGAGGAAAGATAGATGTCCGGGCGCTCGCGCCCAAAACAGGGTAATCCGCACGGGCGGGCCGGAAACGGCCCGCCCGCCGTGTTTTTCATGGCAAACCCGTCATATAAATATTGACACACGTGATACCGGAATATATTTTATAGGAATTACAGCAGAAGGTACTTGTACTGAATGGTTGCAGTGACGTTTTCTTTTGACCGGCAAGAAAGGATTTTAATGTGAAAAGACTCGCTCTTTTTGGGATTATGCTCATGGCCGCTGCGGTTATCGCCCAGGCTCAACCCATATACACCACCGCGGAGTTCCGGTCACAGTTAGTGGCCGCTACCTTTGAGGATGCCGGGGTAAACCCGACACCGCAGTCGTCCGCCGCGCTCGACAGCGTGGCGGTTATCCTCAAGCGGAACCCGGAGCAGCACCGCTACGAGGTCCATGGCCACACCTGCCCCGACGCCGGGACAGCGGACGCATCTGCGCGCTCCTCCGTCCAACGGGTCGAGGCGATGGTGAAGTACCTGCGGTCAAACGGGGTGCCTACGGCCAACATCACCACCGTAATCAATCCCCCCTCCGGCATCACGGCGGCAGGATGTACAAGGGACAGACGTGTGGAAATAATGTTGGTCGAAACGCGGCAAGTAGAGGTTAAGCCGGAACCGATTGCTATCCCCGAACCGTCTGAAGCCCCCGAACCCGAACCAATCGCGCCACCCGTAGGGGCGGCCCTCGCGGCCGCCCATGACGCCATCACCGCCCTCGCCGCCGAGCAGGGCAAACAAGCCGTGGCGATTTACATGGCCGGGGACGAGCCGAAAGGCGTACAGGGTGTACACAAAATCATGGGCGGCGAACTGGCGCGGGTAATAAGCGGGAGCGAAAGCTATCTCGCAGTTGACCGCACAGAAATAATCCTCGAACAGCTCGCCAAAGAGCACACATATCAACGCAGCGGCGCTGTTGATGATGACCAAATCAAAGCCCTCGGTCAACAACTCGGTGTCCAGTACCTTTGCATCTCCGACATCAACCCAGTCGGCAAACGGTATTATCTCGACACTCGCTTGGTGGACGTTGTCACCGCAGAAATCAAGCGCTCCGTCACCGAGACCAGCGCCTTGAAAGACGCCGAAGATATGAGCAGGATTGCCCGCAGTATCGCCCTCGAACTGATCGAACCGGAAGCGACAAGAAAGGCGCGCCTGCTGAAAAAGAAAATCCGCCGCTATACCGCGATAGGCTTAGACATACTCGGAGCCGGGGCGATCGCGTACGGAATCATCGAAAATAACAATGTCGTAAAGTACAAAGACGAGACCGCAATGGAACCGGAATCCTGGAGAGCCGCGGAAAGGCGCAATATCGCCTATAGCGTAGGCGGGTCGCTGCTCGCGACCGGTATAACCTTACACATCTTATTTTAAAAGGATAACAAGAACATGAAGTACAATAAGGATTTACGGAATGACATCGCAGGGGCATCGTGCGCAACGCCCGGTATGTTGGTCTGCCTCATCGCGGCGATGTTTTTCTCCGCCTGCGAATCGCCGCCCGACTATTGCAGCAGGGGGAACCGGTACGACCCCAATTACGAATTTTGCTTTGCCGGCAAGGCATACGAACTGTGCAACGGCTCGAAATACAATCCGCTGAATCAGAGCTGCGACCTCGACCGAAACACAATAGGCACAAGATGCCTCGACAATACCGTTGTCCCGCCGGGAACCCCATGCGGCGGATACACCCTTAATACCGCCACGGTCCCGGAAAATGCCGGCACCATAATCCGCACCCCGAACAAGCAAAACTACAACGCAAACGAGCAGGTCGCGCTAAGCGTGACCGCGGGAGGCGGATTCACATTCACAGGCTGGGCTGGAGCTGTAGAAACAGCGAACATGACCCTAACGCTCACAATGGACAGCAACAAACCGTTAGTCGCCATATTCCACCCGGCCAGCACAGCGGGCGCCGCAGCACACACGCTCGTTACAACCGCGTTCCCGAAAACCGGCGGAAAGGTGCTCGTCAACAACACCGAAACAACCGAGGCCTCAACCCACAGCAACAACGCCGGCCTCACAGTAAGCGCCGTGGCCGCGCAGGGCTACAGATTCAGCGGGTGGTCGGGAGCGCTGACGTCGGAATCATCACCGGCCACAATTACAATGGACAACAGCAAAACGCTGGTAGCCGTATTTACACCGCTCGTGTACTCGTTCAGAGCCCGCGCTAACCCGGCAAACGGCGGTACCGTATACGTAAACGGCACCGCGCTTATGGGGGAAGTATCTCAGGACGCGGGAACAGAGGTAACTGCGCTGGCGCAGGTTGCGGAAGGATATATCTTTACTGGATGGTCTGGGGCGGCAGACGGTATGATCAACCCGGTAAAGGTTACAATAACGAACAGCAATCAGACGCTTACCGCGAACTTCCGGCAGCTGAAGGCCGAGGATGGGCACGGGCACTTTAATCCGGATATAAACTATGGGGCGATTACTGATGCGAGGGATGGGAAAAAATATCGTACGGTGAAGATTGGGGAACAGACTTGGATGGCGGAGAATTTGAATTATGATGTTCCTGGGATTATTACTGATGTATGTCTTGATAACGACCCAAGTAATTGCGATATCTATGGGCGACTTTACGATTGGGTGACAGCTATGAGCATCCGTTCGGAATATAACAATGCTTTTTGGGGCGAAAGTGATGTAAATCATCATGGTATTTGTCCTTCCGGGTGGCATATTCCAAACGATGCGGAGTGGGTAACATTGACAAATTATGTGGGTGAATATGACGCGGTGATAAAGTTAAAAGCAAAGACTGGATGGGACCTTGGTAATGGTACTGACGAATTCGGTTTTTCGGCCCTGTCGTCAGGCGGCTACTGCTGTTTAGGCGAGTGGTGGAGTGCCACAGAAAACGATATTAATACTGCTATGGGACTGAACATGTACTACAGTCACAGCAATGTATCCAGAAGCGACTACATCAAGGTGTTCCCACTTTCCGTGCGCTGTGTTAAGGACGGTAGCAGCGTTACTGCTACCTATACCGTCACAACCGACGTAACCCCGGCAGGCAGCGGTCAAATATATCGCAATTTCTACTATTTAAACTACCCCATCGGCACCTCACTAACGCTTACCGCCTCACCATACAATGGTTACACCTTCTCCCACTGGTCAGGAACGGCAAGCGGCACCAGCACGACCCTGTCGATTAACAACATAAGCCAAAACCATAATATCACTGCCCACTTCACGCCAATCACTACCGGTGGCGGTGACGACTAAATCAATACTTTTACCGATGACCGCGACGGTACGGAGTATGAATACGTAACAATCGGTACTCAAGTGTGGATGGCTGAGAATTTGAATTATTCCGGAGAGGATGGTAAACTCGGAGAGTGTTACGATAATGATTCCCGCAACTGCGATACCTACGGACGTCTTTACAATTGGGTAGAGGTTGTAGGTTGTAATTCAAACTTGTGCGCGAACCCGATAGGGAACCCGCATCGAGGGATTTGTCCGGACGGATGGCATGTTCCGAGTGATGATGAATGGATGACGTTAGTAAATTATGCGGGTGGACAAGAAACTGCAGGAAGTAAATTGAAGTCTCAGGCAGGCTGGCCTGAATATAGTGGTATTACAAGTACAAACCAATACGGCTTTTCGGCCCTGCCCGGCGGTTACAGCAACTCTGGCAGCTTCTACACTCCCAGTGGCAGCGGCAGTTGGTGGAGCGCTACGGAGCACACGGAGTACGAGGCCTGCCACGCTTGGAGCCGGGGCATATACTACCGCTATGAGAGCGTGGGCAGGTACGGCTGCGACAAGAATGACCGGTTTAGTCCGAGGTGCATAGAGGACTGAGCGGCCTGTGCCAACAAATCACCCACAAGCCGCCGGCTAAATTAAAACACCACGTCCTAAAGGCGTGGTGTTTTGACTCACCCGCGCACCGCTGAAGCAAACTTCACCGATGCCGGGCGGCGAGTACCCTTCTCAGCGCGAATGCTTCAGCGGCCGAGTTGTGACGCCGGTGATTACATGCTTCCGCCGGTGCCGCACGGGGCCTCTTTTCCCCCGTATACGGTATCACGACAGCACAATGCACCGACAAAACATTATCCCATAGTGTTAAAAAAAAACTTTATCCTCCCATTCCCATCAATTATATTATCAATATCGCGCGGACGAATTGCGGTTTTCTCTCGTTTGATTTTGGAAGAATTTTCTCTCTTGCATTAAAACGGGGCCACAGCTCCGGGTGCCGCAGCTCAAAGGGCGCCGAATCTCTTGGTTTAATCTCGCAGTCCAACGGGTCACGTGACCCGGTCGTTGCGTTCTCGCACCGGCGAATCTCTACTTCTTATGCGGGTTTAAAATAATGAGCGGGTGTTATGAAAAAGCAAAATTATGTGGCGTTTCTGGAACATGACAGGGATACCGGGAAGTATGGTGTCGTAGTTCCGGATATTCCCGGCTTGACCGTTGGCGACTCCTGCGAAGACGCGCTGAAAAAGGCCGGGGAGGGGCTCGCGGGGCACATTGGGGTTATGGAGGAGTGCGGCGAATACATCTCGTCCCCGCGTCCTGTCGAGAGAATCAAGTCCGAGTGGCCTGATTGGGAAAACTGGCGCAAAGAGACGGTCGGAGACATTGTCGCCATGGTCTCGGTAGCCACCAGTCCGGTTTTGCAGGCTAAATAGATAAGGCCCGAGCATCCGGCGGAGGTGAAGGAGAGCCGGGCGGGGGGCTTCGGCGGGTGTGGAATACGTCGCTCATCCCGGCATCGGTGATATTTGGCTAACACGTTGCTATTATTGACGATACGGCGGGTAGCCGGGTAGGTGGGGCGGGCCTGGGGCGGGCCGCCCTTTGTATTTTTATTTGCAATTCCGGCTTCCATTTTCGTATCTTTAATATATTGGTGGATTTTGGGCCGCCGGAAAAACAGCCGTAACCCCCAAAAGACGAAAGGGCGAGCCGGTTGAGACTGTTACTTTTGTACCTTATATTCGTGTTTGCCGCTGCCGCGCACGGCAACAACGGGGCGCCCGCCGACGCCACCGGGGTGGCTCCGCGCGTCCCGTTCAAGGTGCAGCTGGCCCGTATCAGCATATCGTTCGACAACTCCACAAACAAGTACGACCAGGTCAAGATCCAGTTCGACGACTCCGAGGCCCACTCGGTCATCGCCCGCCGCGACGACTCGCAGGTCGCGAAAAACGGACAGGCCACCGTACACCGCGAGCAGCCGCAGACCGCCTTCATGCTCTCCGACTTCGAGGCCAAGACGATCTCCCAGGTCAACCGCACGCTTCTGGCCACCCTCGAGGAGTTCGGGAGCATCGTTAAGAACCAGAATTGGGGGCGGGCGCTCTACTTAGACTCTTACTTCCCGCGCTTTTTGCGCAGCTACCACGTAATGATCTGCGCGGCCAAAGACTCCCCTGAGGCGCTGCCCCGCGGGGCGCTGGTCCGCGACGAAGACTACGACGTCTCACTCAACTCCCCCAAGTCCGACGCCCGGATAAAGATGTGGCAGACCGACAAGGACCGGATCATGAAGCTGCGCATATCCACGCAGGAGCTCATAATCCAGACGAAAAACTGGCAAAAGGACGAGCTGAACAACCCCAAGCGCAACCCGGAGCTGTCGTACAGCGGCGAATTCGACCGGGCGTTCACGTCGTTTGTCAGGAACTACTTCGGGTACGTTCCATAACAAATTTGTGCCGCAGGTAAACCGGGGTGTTGCTTTTTCCGGGAAAATATCGTATATTTATATTGTAACGAGTACCAATGCCGTTCCCAAGGAGGAGCCTATGCGCAGAACTTTTACCATACTTACCGCCCTGGCCGTTTTGGCCGCCGCCCTGTGCGGCTGCGGGGGCTCGCAGGCCAAATTGCAGGAGGCCAAAACCGCCGAGAACTCCGGCGACCACCGCAAGGCCGCCAACATCTACGCGGCGCTGGCGCTTGAGCTCTCCCCAACCTACAGGCTCATGGAGGCCCAAAAGGGTAAGGTGATCCCCGCGCCCACGTGGATCGCCGAAGCCGAAAAGTACATCGCCTGGCTCACCGACGCGGCCACCCCGCGCGACGCCGCCGGTTTCCGCGAGGCGCTCGACGGCCTTACCCGCAGCGCCAAACAGTTCGAGGCCGACAACACCGCCCATACCGCTGTATCCAAGAATTTGGACTCGCTGAACGCCTTCGCCCCGCAGTGGAACAGCGCCTTCAACCAGCCCCGCGATGCCGGGCCGGACGACTGGAACGCGGTCATAAGGCGCGCCCATGAAAAGAAATTCTCGGTGCTGCGCCTCTCATCGCCGAAAAACTACGTCTACGAGGTTAGCATCGTAAGCCGCAAAAACGCGCGCCGCGTCAACTTTACCCTCTTCTCCGAAAGCCAGATCTTCGCGCCGCTGCCGCCGGGCGACTACTCGGTTATAATAAGAAGCACGGTCGAGTTCCAAAAGGGTACCACGTGGACGTCCGACTACACGGTGTTCAACGTGACCATGACGGAAGAGAGGGCGCTGACGGCAATGGACATAAAAACCAAAGTGGCCAGGAGAGAATAATGCTCGCCGGACGGGTCGTCGAGGAACAGAAAAACTACTACATTGTATCGACGGCCCGCAAAGATGTACGCTGCACGCTCAAGGGGGCGCTGCTGAAGAAGAAAAAACAGCGGCTTTGCACCGGGGACGCGGTATCAGTACAGATAATTAATGACGACAGCGCGGAGGGGATAATCTGCTCGATATCCCCGCGCCGCAACCTCCTCCCCCGCCCGCCGTTGGCAAATTTAGATCAGGTAATCTTCGTAAACTGCTTCAAACACCCCAGCCTTGACACGGAGGCTATTGACAGATTCCTGTTTTCAAGCATGTCTTACGATGTAGAATCCGTCATCGTCTTCAATAAAATGGATTTGCTTGACGATGAGGAATTCGGGGAGCTTGAAGATATTGAGCGGTTCTACAAAAATATCGGCTACCAGATACTGCATACCTCGGTGCAGGATGTATCAGGTATTGATAAGTTGATTGATCTCTGCAAGGATAAGACCAGCGCGTTTACGGGATTATCGGGAGTTGGGAAGTCTAGTTTATTGTCGTTGATATTCCCTGGAATGGAGTTTCGGACGAGCGAGGTGTCGGGGGCGCGGGGCAGGGGTACGCATACCACAACGCACACGAAATTATTATCCCTCGACAAGAACACATTTATCGCAGACACGCCCGGCTTCGCGTTTGTCGATGTGCCGACCGTCGATGAGGGCACCGTAATCGCGCACTTCCCCGAGATCGAGGCGGTAACGGGCCAGTGCAAATTCAACAACTGCATCCACGACGCCGAGCCGGGGTGCAGGGTTATCGAACTAATCGAGGCCGGGGAGATCGCCCCGTGGCGGCACGAACACTACTTGAAGATTTACGGGGAGATGGTCAGAAGGCGGAAAATGTATTGATACTGATGCCGGCGGCGCATCAATACAGTCAAAATGACCGTCAAACAGTCAAATTGACCGTCAAATAGTCAAATTGAATGTCAAAATTGACCGCCACACAATCAAATTGAACGTCAAAATGACTGTCGAGCGGTCAAATTGAATGTCAAATTGACCGCCGTTAAAATATGAAAAAAACACTTGATTTTCATGCAAAATTAGCGTATATTTACAGTATAATGAAGCCGTATTATGAATACAACGGCTACGGAAAAATACGCTATAATTATAAAAGGGTACTACCATGGCAACATTAGACGACGTAGCAAAAACATTAGACCGCATTACGCGCTCGATGGAGGAAAGCGATAAACGCCGCGTCGAAACAGAACGTATTTTGGCCGAAAGCCGTACCGAAACGGAACGTGCCCTGGCCCAAAACCGTACCGAAACGGAACGTATCCTGGCCGAACGCCGTACCGAAACAGAACGTATTTTAGCCGAAAGCCGCGCCGAAACGGAGCGGGTGATGAGACAATGGGCAAGCCGTGTCGGTAACGACATAGGGTACATAGTCGAGGTCGTGCTTGTTCCGGGAATAAGAGAAAAGATGAATGAATTTGGCCATAATTTTAACAGGCTGTCTACCCGGCACGAATTCTACCGCAAAAACGGGACGCGATTGACGGAGGTAGATGTACTGCTTGAAAATGGGGACGAATCTATGGCCGTTGAAGTAAAAACAAGGCTGACGGAAGACGCGGTACGGGATCACGTTGAACAGTTAAATACATTGCGGGAAAATGAAACCGATGCGAATTTGACAGGCAAAACATTGTATTCCGCGGTAGCGGGGCTGCATATTGACGAGAAAGCCCGTAAATTGGCATTGAGCCTTGGGATGTACGTCGTAGAACTGTACGAGGATAAAAGTTTCATATCGGTAATTAAGCCCGACGTTACGGTCGGTACGTGGTAGCTGTGGTTTGCGTTAATATATTCTTGGCCTACAGACCGCAACTCGCAGTGGGTTCATAGACAATAAGGAAAATTACAAATATGGATAAGGGCGAAATCGTACTGTACCAGCCAAACGACACGGTGTTGGTCGAAGTCAGGCTGGAAAAAGAGACCATCTGGCTCACGCAAAAAGCCATGGCGGAACTGTTTAATGTGCAAACTCCGGCGATAAGCAAGCACCTGAGAAATATCTTCGCGGAAGGCGAACTTAACGAAAAAGTGGTTATTTCCAA
>WQRV01000085.1 GCA_009786575.1 Chitinispirillia bacterium
CTTTTTTCACACTGAAAACGCAAGTGGCGACCCCACAAGCATAACATAATATCTACAAAAACGTATATCCATCACACCGATAAACCCCAATTTACCGGCCGGGCGAGGTGTTTTGACTTACCCGCGTACCGTAGAAGCCAACCTCCTTTCATGCCGGGCGGCGAGTAGTTCCATTGATGCTGATGCTTCTGCGGCCGAGATGTGAATGCAAAGGCTTGCATACTCCCGCCGGCACAGCAAGCCGCCTCTTTTCCCCAGTATCATGGGATGGCGTTGGCTCAATGCACCGGCAAAACATAATCCCATAGTATTTTGACTTTATTATAATGCACCGGCAAAACATTATCCCATATTATTTTTTTACACTTATTTCCACCCTCCCCTCCGCATCTACCGTTAAGCTGCACGCGCCGCTTGCATTGATTATCCGCCGGCCGTTGATTTTTGTGTACCCATCTTCGCCCTGATTTTTGGCGTTTCCGCGTGTGTTTTTGATTACGAGGAGCCGTGGGCTGGTTCCGGTGGAGAATGCGAATTCGTGTGCTTCCTCTTCGGCGTTTTCGTCGATTACAAACAGCGGGACCTCTTTGACCCCTTTCATGTAGAGCAGCGGCTCGATATCCCTTACGCGGAGGTTCCTGATTTCGTTGCGGCGGCCTTTGGCGACTATCCAGGCCCTGTTGTCGGGGTGGATCACTACGCTTATGGATGAGTTTTTGCTTTTGAACTCAAGATTTTCGATGGGCTTATTTGCGGATGACATCAGCACGGATACCGAGAAGATCATCATGGACACGGCCCCGGCGCGCAGGGCGTATGATTTACGTAAATTTTTGGCCACGGCACAGAGCCCTACCATGAATACGGTCATTACAATGAGTTGCAGCGCGCTGGTATTTGGGATGACCACTTCGCTGAACGGCACGGTTTCGCTGAATTCTGCCAGATACGTTATCCATACCAGCGTAATTTCCGCGACCCATACCGCTATCCTTGCCAGAAAATCGACCGGTGATACGGCGAGCGCCGCGCAGAACGCCCACATCGACACCGACATTAGGGGGATGGCTATCATATTATATATGATGCCGTAGAGCGATAACATCCCGAAGTGGTAGAGGAGCGACGGTGCGGTTGTTGCGGTGGCGGCGATTGACATCCAGAATGACGCGGCGGCCTTGCCGGTGATGAACTGCGCGGGCTTGTTCCTAATCCGCGAGATCCACGCGCCCGTTACCCCTTCGAGTATTTGCGGCATGAGGACGATCCCGGCGGTGGCGGCGAATGAGAGCTGGAAGCCGGGCGAGAAGAGGCTGTGCGGCGAGATGAGGAGCCAGAAGAAGCCGGAGATGCCCATCGTGTGGACGACGTGGTTTTTTCGCTGGAGCATTAGTGAGACGCAGAAGAATGTGGCCATTATTGTTGAGCGGAAGAGCGACGGGATGAATCCGATGAGGAACAGGTATCCCCATAGCGCTGCGATTGCGAGGGCGCGGCGCGGGCGCGGAGGGATGGCGATGAGCCCAAGCATAGTGAAGACCGCCGTGTAGAGGAGGGCGGAGTGGAAGCCGGAGATGGCGAGCAGGTGGATGGTGCCGGATTTGCGGAAGACCACGTTCAGGTGGTCGGTGAGGTACTCTTTTTCGTCTAAGAAGGCGGCGTGGAGGATGGCGCGGGCCTCGGGGTCGGCGGCCATGTTGATGACTTTGTGGACCCCCGCCCTTGTTTGGTGGAAGAGTTTGTCGGATAGTGCGCCGTTATCCTGCGATATTTTAACGTTGTTTGACAGCACCCGGCTGACCGTGAAGCTGCCGTGTATGTTGTTGACGGCGAAGTGTACGCGCTGGTCGTAGCCTACGGGGCCGGCGGCGGGGCGTGGGGCGGCGTACTTGCCCTGGACGGATATTACTCCGTAGGCCGGGACGGGCGAGCGGGACATGCACTGCAGCGTCCTCCCTTTTAACAGTTGATCGACATCCGCATCTTCCCCGCCGACGACTTTCGCCCGGAACCTGTACCCGCCGTACTGTTCCGCCACATGGCTGCTTATCCGCAGCGTAAGCGTCATTATCTGATGATTTTCACCGATGGATTCCATCTGTCCGTAAAAATCCCTTGACCCCAGTTCGCTTCCCCCAAAGAGCGCCGTCCCGCAGATGCCGAAGAAGAGCGTCCGCAGGCCGGTTCGCCGGCACAGTATCCCCGCCGCTCCGGCGCAAAGCATAGCCGCGAAAAGCAATTTAAGGGGGATTGATAACAAAAAATCGCTCTCCGGCACAAGAAATAGCGCTACCCTGGCGGCACAAATCCCCACCGACACCCCGCAGAACGCGGCGAACCCGGGCAGCCGCGCCCAGTAGGGCAAAACCGGAAATGTCTCCCAGACACGAATCAATTTCATATCAATCGCCGGCGGTGCGTGTTGAACTTTAAATCTGCAAAAAACGGAAACAATAATCCGGAGGTCAACCGGTACAGTCAACCGTGAGAGGGCAAAAAAACAGTAAGATTCGCCACCGGTGCTGCCGATGGCCGGGGTTGCGGCCCCGTCAACCGAGAGAGAGAAACCGCCGCCGGTCTTCCCGGCGGCAGGGGACGTGTCCCCGAAAAACAAGAATCCGTAAGAAAAATAAAAACACCGCTTCCGTCTACAATATAATATTTTACATAAATAAGTGTACACCTTTTGTGGAAATAATATATATTATACTTTACGGGTATTTTATCCGCCGGTTCGCGGGGGAGAGGAGATAAAGGGCTTTTGTCAGAACGCCGTACATACAGAATTTTGCTCGTCGATGACGATCAGCTTATCAGAGACATGATCTCGCGTTTCCTCTCTATGGACGACCGGTACGACGTGCTTACCGCCGACTCCGGCAACTCAGCCCTTGAGCTGTTGGCCAGGGAGCAGGTCGATTTGGTTCTGTCCGACATCCACATGCCGGGGATTCGCGGGTTCGACCTGCTCAAGATTGTTAAGCAGCGTTACCCGGATGTGAAACGTGTGCTTATTACCGCCTACAATGTTGAGGATTATCTCGACCTCGCGCTGAATTACGACATAGGCAATATTTTTGTGAAGTCGGTCCCGTTCAACTTTTCGGAGCTCGACATTATCCTCAACAATTTGCTTGAGAACAATATTTTCGGCCTTGAGCGGCACTTCGCCAAAGACGCGAACATACACCGTTTCGTTGTGCGCCGGCCCGACAGCCTGGCCGAAGATTCCCAGAAGATAGTTGCCCTCGTAGACGAGAGCGAGCGGGGGAAGACGCTTGAGATGGTTGTGGTGGAGCTTCTGACCAATGCCATGTTCTACGGCGTGCGCCAGGAGAACCCCGAGAACCGGCAGGAGTGGGACTTCGACTTCGAGCTCTCCGAGGAGGCCGCCATAGAGGTCGCGGTGGCCAAGGATCCCGGGAAGTACGCGATATCTGTTATGGACAGGGGAGGGCGGCTCAAGAAGCGGGACGTGCTCTACTGGCTGCACCGCCAGATCGCCCAGGACGACAAGGGGCTCCCATTGGGCCTCTACGATACCCACGGCCGCGGCCTCTTCATTGCGCGGCGCTACATAGACAGGCTGATCGTCAACATAGATACCGACAAGCGGACGGAGCTCATAGTCATCAACTACCTGAACCAGGACTACGCGGGCTCCAAGCCTATCTACATAAACGAGCTTTGATGTCGTGCGGCAGTTCCGCCGTTATTGTGCACGGTGCGTTTGTGTGCGGGTGGATGAACGACAGCGACTCGCAGTGCAGTGCCTGGCGCAGCGGGGTTGATCTGTCATTTGGGGCAGCGCTGCCATCCTTACCGTATACTTTATCCCCGGATACAGGATAGCCGGCAGATGTCAGGTGGACGCGGATCTGGTGCGTGCGCCCGGTGACCGGCCTGACGGTGAGCAGTGACATCCCGCAATCAAAATACGTGATATCCTCAATGACCGTTTGAGCGGGCTTGCCGTTTACGTCTGCCTTGAACCTGCACGGGGATACGTGTTCCTTATCCGCCGATATGGCCGCGTCGATTACGAACGGCGTTTTGAAATCCGGCCGCCCCGCCACAACCGCCCTGTAGGTCTTTGTAACGCCGCCGTCCGCAAACAGTTTTCCGAAGATACCCCCCTGTACCGAATCTTTAGCTACGAGCACTACGCCGGAGGTCTCCCGGTCGAGCCGGTGGACGGGGTGGCAGCCGGGGTAGGCGGGGGAGTGCACGCTGCGCAGCTGGTAGACGAGGTTGCTGCGGAACGACCGCCCGGCGCGGTGTACGAGCAGATTGCCGGGCTTGTTGACGCCTATGACCCAGTCGTCCTCATATATAATAGAGTAGGAGAGGTCGGCTGCGGGTTCTTCGAACTCGCCGGGGTCGTAGGAGATGGTATCGTCCGCCCTTACCGGATCTCCCTCGCGGCATTGCGCCCCGTTGATAAAAACACGCCCTTTTGCGATGATTCCGGCCCATTCGAGTGCGCTGTGGTAGGTGAACCTGCCTGCCAGGTATTCGGCGGCGGCGACGGGGGAGCGGACGTTTTTGGGGATTTTGGATGAGAATATCATAAAATAATTAAGGCGGGAACCGTAAATATGAGCCCCGCCTTAATGTATATCCGCAAGAAAACGGAAACCGCGTTACTTCTTCTTCGCGACAGCCTTTTTCTTCGCCGGAGCGGCTTTTTTGGCGGGGGCCTTTTTCACGGGCGCTTCGCCGAGGATGTTGTCCTTAGCCGCCTTGGCGACCTTGAACTTCACAACCTTCTTCGCGGCGATTTTAATCACCGCGCCGGTGGCCGGGTTCCTGCCGGTTCTGGCCTTGCGCTGCACGAGGACCAGTTTGCCCAGGCCGGGAATCGTAAAGCCGTTCTTGGCTTCTTTGTACGCCAACTGCGCGAGATTGTCAAGAAGCAACTTGACCTGCTTCTTGGGAAGCTCTTCCGTTATCTCGGAGAGTTTCTGAATAACCTGAGTTTGAGTCAAGCTTTTACCTGCCATGTAGGAGGCTCCTTTTTTGTGATGTTAAAATAAATGTTTAATACAAACTGCCAATGTACTGAAAATAATATATGTTTCAGAAAAAGCAATAAAAATATGCAATAATTTAATTTTTTTTTACGGCGCCGGTTCCGGGCCATCCGAGCCGTTCAGCGCTTCTGCCTGCTTTTCCTGCACCGCCTCCCCGGCGGATTTCGACCGTAACTTCTCGTTTACCGCGTCTAAGAGCCGGTAGGTTTTCTCGATCATGTCGAAAGATTTGTGAACCCAGGCGCTGCCCCAGAAGAAGTTGCAGCTCGTCTCGGCGGTCAGAAGCGCGTCGTAGGCGTCGAATATCATCTGTTTTACGCCGTCGCGGTCGTCTATGTACTCCCCGCGCTCGTCGAAATTCTTCTTGGTGCGATGGTAGTATACGCTGGCGTTGCGCATTTCGTCGAACCCCTTCTTCTGCAAAAGCCCCCCGGTCCACTGCGCGAAGTCGCCGCCCCAGTGGTCGCCCGTGTTCCACGCGCCGCGGTGCACCTCAACCTCTTCGTCCGGGTAGTGCTTGTCGAGGTACTCGTTTATGTGCGACGGAATGAAGCCAAGCGTCCCCGCGCGGTAGCGGTTCAAAAGCTCGTGGTAGAAGCATCCCCAGAAGTTGGATTTGATGTCGGTGCTGCGGAACCACCCGCCGTTCTCGCCGTCGGTCCAGGTGGTGACGAGCGCCGGGAAGTCGCAGTGCTTGGTACGTTCGTAGAGCTCGTGCTGGAACCATCCGGGGTCGAGCCCGGACTCCTGCGCGTCGGACAGCTCTCTGTCCCGCGGCACCACAACTATTTCAGCGCCGTCGTAGCGCGCTATATAAGGACGGTACCGCCGCTCCTCCCACCGCATCTCGCGCCGGGGCTTGATGTACCAGCAGTCTACCAATACATATCTGTACCCGTGCTTCCTGAGCATCGGGATCATCTCCATGCAGAACCCCATCTCCGGCGGCCAGAAGCCGTGGAACTTCTCGCGCCCGAGCATGTGCCGCCCGATCCCCTGCCACCACTCGGTCTGCGCGTCCCAGTCGGCGGCGGGGATGAGCGGGTAGACGGGGTGATATAGCCCGCTGCCCACGAACTCAACGGGTGAGCGGCGGAACCGCTCCATGAAGTCGGCGATGGGGGCCACGTGCTGGAAAGTCTCCCGGATCCCCGGATCCTCAAGCTGCTTTAACAGTGTCCCTGAGCAGCTGAGGTGCAGCCGCGCGATGTCTTCGTAGCCCTCAAGCATGCGCGTAATGCGGTCGTAGCACCACAGTATCTGCTTGGCCTCCCACTTCTCCTCCTTAGAGTTGAAGAGTTCCAGAAGATTGCCCAGCGGCTGGTGAAGATGCAGCCCCAATGCGTGATAAACCAGCGACATTAACCTACCTCCCTCTCTCCTTATATTATAGCATTGCCGATGTAACATCCCTAATATTCTATGAATACGGCCTAAACGCCTATCTATTCACAATATAATCAAAAGGACGGGGCCGGTGGTGAAAAATCTTGCCCGGCTGCGGCAGCTGGGATTTGTTGCTGCCATGAACATCTTTTTGCAGGGGCACGGTTTATCGCGCCTGCCCCGGATGTGCAATATTCGCGGATCATGCCGGCTGCCGGCCCTTCCCTATTTCGGCCTTCTGCTTTTTGCGGTAGTAGACGGCCTGGTTTGAGAACTCTTTTGCGTTAAGTATGCGTATTTTGCCGCCTGCAGCGTTCATATCTAACAGCCTGTTCCGCCGCATCTCGTCTACCGCCGTTTCCACGCCGCTGCCCCAGGTAAGCCCCGCCATGCTGACTAACTCCCCGACGCCGAAATCAAGTGTGCGCGCGAGCACCCCTTCGGGTGCGGGCGGCATCTTCTCGAGGCTTATGAGCAGCATGTCGTACAAGCGCCCCAGCGGAGCCGGTATTCTCGCGTTTAAGTTCTGCTTGTAGCTGATCCATATCCGCTCCGCCAACAGCGTGGTCAGCCGCTCAATGATCTGCGGCTGGGTTTCCAGCACGAGGTTGAAATTCGCTTTGTCGAGCGCCATTAGCCGGCACTCTTCGTAGGCGACTGCGCTCGCCGTGCGGGCTGCGGAGTCAAGGAGGGCCATTTCTCCGAAGATGTCTCCCGGCTTCAGTATTGCCAGAAGTATTTCGCTGCCGCCATTACCCTTTACGATTTTAACCGAGCCGCTCTTTATGATAAAGACCTCTTCCCCGCGCTCGCCCTCCGCGAAAATAAGGGCGCCCGCGGCGTAGGCCCGCACTAATTTTTCACCGGTGGCCGTATACCCGGAAACTGCGGGGGGCCTGCCCGCTGCTGGGGAGGCCTTTTTAATGGTGTTCTGGGCCAGGGCCTCGTTGAGGTAGCGCATCCGCTTGGAGAAGAGCAGCATGATCTTCATGGCCACGGAAGCGTTCTGCCGGATAAGCCGCAGGAACTGGCTGCGGCGCACCGGTATAAGCACTACGTCTGTTAAAGCCAGCGCGGTTTCGATGCGGCTGGCGCGGCCCGCCATAGCCGAAACGACTCCAAAAAGTTCGCCGGCGCCTATAATGTCGCCCTCCGCATCTTCTATGATCTCCGAAATTTCGTTAAAAATGCGCACTAACCCGTCGCGAATTATAAAAAACTCGCCGGCGCCGTTGTTGGCGCCCTCAATTATTATGTAGGCGCCCTTCCGGTAGGTAACAGGGACAAGGCTAAGCGGCTCTTCCATCAAATCTGTCCTTTAGCCTTTGGTTTTGATGTTTATTTCCGTGCAGTAATCGCGAAACGCCGCGGCGATCCCGCTAGGGATGGCCGCGTGCCTTAGCGGGTTATCGCTGAACGCGCAGTCTCCGATTTCGGTAACGCTGTCGGGGATGGTTACCTCGGTGAGCAGGTTTCTTAGGAATGCGCCGGGGCCTATGGATTTGATCCCCTTGTTGAATGTTACGCTGGTGAGGCCTTTATCCGCGAATGCCTGATGCCCGATTGCCGAAACGGGCATTCCGTCTAATTGCCCCGGTATGTTCACGGACGTGTCGCTGCCGTTGTAGCCGTTGATGCACACGCTCTTCGCGTCGCCGGAGAGGGCTATGTCGAAATCGCCGGATGTGCCGCGGTTGTTCTCGAACGCGCCCGGGCCGATGGCGGCGTCGGGCGGGACGACCGCTTTGGTGATCTTGTTCCCGCTGAACGCGCCCGGACCTATGGATGTAACGCTGTTGGGGATTTCCAGTGCGCCGGCGATCTGGTTATTCGCGAACGCGCGTTTGCCGATGGTGACTATGGTTTCGGGGATGGTTATGCCCGTGAGCCGCTTCTCCTCGAACGCGCCGTCGGCGATTGCGGCGACCGGCATTCGCTGGATGCGCAGGGGTATGTGCAGATCCTTAATTATGGAACTGCCGCCGGTGATTGTCAGCGACCGGGCGTTGGCCGTGAGGACAAGCTTGAAGCCCTCCGCCTCTCCGCTGTTTTCCGCGAACGCGTCTTCTTCGATGGTTACGCCATCCGGTATGGCTACGCTGATGATCTTGTTGCCAAAGAAAGCCCTTTTGCCGATAGCGGTTACGCTTTTGGGGATGGCTACTTCCGGCAGGTTGTTGTTCTCAAACGCGCTTGCGCCGATGGTGCAGACGCCGCTGCCGAGTTCGATTTTTGTGAGCTGGTTATCCTCGAAGGCGGCGTCTCCGATGGCGGTGACGCTGTTCGGTATGGTAACGCTTGTGAGCAGCTGTCTCGCGAAGGCCCCGTACCCGATGGACGTTACGCTGCGGCCGAGGTTTATGCCGGCGAGGCGGTTGCCGCGGAACACGTAGTCGCCGATGGAGATGACGCCGTCGCCGGTGGTTACCTCCGTGAGTTCGTTATCCTCAAACGCTCCGTCCCCGACGGAGGCGGCGCAGCCGCCGAAGTTCACTTCGGCGATATGGTTGCCGCGGAACGCCCTCTTCCCGATGCTTGTAAGGCTTTTGGGGAAGGTTACGCCCGTGAGCTTGTTCTTCGCGAACGCGCTGTCTTCTATGGATGTGAGGCCGTCAGGGAAAGTAACGCTTGTCAGGCCCATGTTCTGGAACGCGCTGTGCTGGATTACGGTAACGCTCGTGCCCTGTATTTTGGCGGGGATCGTTACATTTGTGTCGTTCCCCAGATAGCCGCTTATCGCTATGGTGCTGTCTTGCGCTATGAAGCGCCAGTCGCCGTCGTTCTGGATAGCGCCTTTTTGCACGGGTTCAGCGGGGGTGTGTGTCTGGGGTATGTCGGCCACGGTCTGCTGGACATGGAGAACCTGCTTGATCCACGTCTCGCGCTGCGCCACCGGCATGGCGCGCCCGAAGGTTTGCAACGGCAGCGCAAGGTTCGCGAACTCCGCCTGCATCTCTTCCGAAAGCCCGTCAATCTTGTTGCTCATAACGTCAAATCCCATCCCTGCGCGTTATCGCTGTTTCTGGCGCTGCCCGGGTACCCCGCATTAAAACAGCGCTGTCGAGTATAATATAAATTGTGCCGGGGATAATATCAACATTTTTTTTTTGAATTGGCTGCGTGGAATGTTTTATTTTCTACAGTTGCCGGATAGCGGTGAATATCTATACATATATAATAATGAAAAGGACTGAAAACCATGGGCAAGAACATTGTGCAGAAAATTCTGGACGGGCACATCGTGGACGGGAAGCCCGAAAAGGGGAGCGCGGTGGGGATCCGCATAGACCAGACCCTCACCCAGGACGCCACGGGGACGATGGCCTACCTGCAGTTCGAAGCCCTGGGGTTCGACCGGGTCAAGACCGAACTGTCGGTCTCCTATGTAGACCATAATACGATACAGGAGGGGTTCGAGAACGCCGACGACCATAAATATTTGGAGACCGTGGCGGCCAAATACGGAATTTTGTTCTCCAAGCCGGGCAACGGGATCTGCCATCAGGTACACGTAGAGCGGTTCGGCAAGCCGGGCAAGACGCTTCTCGGCAGCGACTCCCACACCCCGACAGGCGGCGGTATCGGCATGGTCGCGATAGGCGCCGGCGGGCTCGATGTGGCGGTGGCGATGGGCGGCGGGCCGTTCTACCTGACTTACCCGGAAGTCGTGAAGGTGGAGCTGGCCGGGACCCTGCGGCCCTGGGTGTCGGCGAAGGATGTGGTTTTGGCATTATTGGAGATTATGGGGACGAAAGGCAACGCCGGGTCGATGGTCGAGTACGGCGGGCCGGGGGTGGATGCGCTGAGCGTGCCGGAGCGGGCGACCATCACCAACATGGGCGCGGAGCTCGGGGTGATAACGTCGGTCTTCCCGTCAGATGAGAAGACGCGGCTCTTCCTCAGGGCGCAGGGCAGGGAAGAGGGGTATGCGGAGCTATCGGCGGACAGCGATGCGTTGTATGACCGCGTTATTAAGATTGACCTCTCGGCCCTCGAACCCCGCGCGGCCTGCCCACACTCGCCGGGCAACGTCAAAAAATTGTCTGAATTAAAGGGGATTAAGGTCGATCAGGCTCTTGTCGGATCATGTACCAACGCCTCCTACCGTGATATCATGCTTACAGCCGCGATGCTTAAGGGGAAGAAAGTCAACCCGAACGTATCGCTCGGTGTGGCCTGCGGGTCGCGGCAGGTTTTGGAGATGGTGAGCAGGAACGGCGCGCTGGCCGAGATCATATCCTCCGGCGCGAGGATTTTGGAGACGGCCTGCGGGTTCTGCATCGGCAACTCCGTAGCGCCCCGGACAGACGCGGTGTCGGTCCGCACGTCCAACCGCAACTTTTTCGGCCGCAGCGGGACATCGTCGGCCCAGGTCTACCTGTCATCCCCCGAAGCCGCGGTTGCGGCGGCGTTGTCTGGCGAACTCTGTGATCCGGTTGAGTATTTTAAAAATGAACAGTACCCGCAGATAACAGCCCCGGATAATTTTATCATCGACGACAGCATGATATTGAAGCCGGCGGCCGACCCGTCAAAGGTGGAGATATTCAGGGGCCCCAACATAGGCGCGCCGCCGTCGAACGAGGCGTGCCCGGATGTGATTGACGGATGTGTAGCGATAAAAGTCGGCGACAAGATCACCACTGACCACATCATGCCGGCCGGCAGCCGCCTGAAGTACCGCTCCAACATCCAAAAGTACGCCGAATTCGTCTTCGAGCGCGAAGACCCGGAATTTTCAAAACGTGCGCTTGATAATAAGGGAAAAGGTATCCGCAACATAATAGTAGGCGGGGAGTCGTACGGCCAGGGGTCGTCAAGGGAGCACGCGGCGATATGCCCCATGTACCTCGGTGTGAAGATGGTCATCACCATATCCATGGAGCGCATCCACCGCGCCAACCTCGTCAACTTCGGGATTATCCCGGCAACATTCGTCAACGCGGGCGATTACGCGAAGCTCGGCAAGGATGACATGCTGACAATAGGGGATGTCCGCCGGTCGATACAAACCGGCGCAGAGCTGACCGCCGTCCGCAAGGGCGACGGCCTGCAGGTTAGGTTAAATGTTGAGTTAACGGAGAGGGAGAAGGGGATGGTCCTCGCCGGCAGCCTTATAAACCAGTGCCGTGAAGGGTAGGGGCTGCCGTTCCCGGCCGCCCGCGCCTGAATTGCCGTAACTGAGGAATTCAGGTTCAACGGAACGCTATCTATAGATATATGGAATAATATGTACAGATTGGTATATGTATTGATTCTGGCGGCGCTGCTGCCGCTGAACTGCACAAAGAGCGGCTCCTCCGGCGTCCCTGCCAAGCGGGTCTTCACCTCCCTGGCCGACTTCGGCGGGGCGCGGATCGCCAGCGAATCCGGCTCAGTGTTCCCGCAGTTTATCGACCGCGTGATCCCCAACGTCGAGCACGTCCCCTACGTGTCGCTCTCGGACGTGGTAGGGGATCTGCTCGCGGGCCGGATCGACGCGGTCTCCTTAGACATGCCCATAGCGCTCTACCTCGCCGCGCGCAACAGCAGCCTCGCGGCGTTCCCGTTCGTGGTGGCCGAGGACGACTACGGCTTCGCGGTGGCCAAGGGGTCGCCGCTCCAGATAGCGGGGAACGAGGCGCTCAGGAGCCTGCGGGAAAGCGGGCTCATAGGGGAGCTTGAGAAGCAGTGGTTCGCGTCCGACGAGGGTGTCAAGGTCCTGCCGAAGCTGACGCACCGGCCCGATTTCGACGGCAGCGGCGGCAATATACGGTATGGGTGGCAAAATACGCTCATCCCCATGGCCTACGCGACGCCGGAGGGGGTGCCCATCGGCTTCGACTTGGATATCGCCCACAGGATCGCCTACGAGATGAATATGACCCTCACGGTCACCACGATGCCCTTCGACCGCCTTTTCCCGGCACTTTTGGCGGGGGAAATCGACATGGCGGGGGGGAGCATATCGATCACTTTAGAGCGCCTCGAAACGGCCGATTTCATAGGCCCATACTTCGAAGGGGGGACAGCCCTGGTGGTCAGACGGAATCGGATGGGGGTGCCGGCGGTGCGGAATTAGCCATTTATGGGGAATTTTCGTAATAATAGGCCCACAAAAGAGTTACTTCGCTTCCATCCCCAAAAAAATGTAAAAAAAATTTGACAAGCAAAATACCATGAATTATTTTAAGTAATAAGATGACAGCCGGGCCTGTAGCCATCGACCCCGCGGATCTATAGCAGCACGCTGCCCCCCTAAGCACAGCGTAGCCCGCATAATCCGCCTCGAAGGAGCAGGCTCGGCCTTTTTTTTGCCCAAATGTACCCCATTTTGCCGGATTACGGCAAATTATCATTTCTCCCACATCCGTATAGGCATGGGTGCAACAAATTGGGGTTTATCTTTGCCGTTGACTTTGATTTTGACTTTGACTTTGACTTTAAAATACTATGGGATAATGTTTTGCCGGTGCATTGAGCCAACGCCATCCCGTGGTACGGAGGAAAAGAGGCGGCTTGCTGTGCCGGCGGGAGCATGCAAGCCATGTATTCACATCTCGGCCGCAGAAGCATCAGCATCAATGGAACTACTCGCCGCCCGGCATGAAAGACGGTTGGCTTCTACGGTACGCGGACAATTCAAAACACCATGCTCTGAGCGTGGGCCGTGCCGCGTACCGGGTGTTCCAAATTTCACTATACGAATCGGGTTCTGCAACCGTGAGCGAATTCTTCGGCGGCCGAGCTTTTAATGCAAGTGATTACATGCGCCCGCCGGTGCCGCAAGCTGCCTCTTTTCCCCCATATACGGTA